>NZ_JAMPNW010000017.1:0-95005 GCF_028479545.1 Providencia sp. PROV201 | reverse complement strand
AGGAGCATACAGTAGTATGTGACTAGGGTGCGCGAGCGCAGCCAACAAAGCTGCGGCGCGAAATATGACGGGGAAATTTATTTGAAGCCGAGCTCCTTCTTGACTAAGTCATAAGCTGCTTGGATTGATTGCGCTTTCTGCTTCGCAATCTCCATCATCTCTGGCGGTAAACCTTTCGCAACCAGCTTATCTGGGTGATGTTCGCTCATTAATTTACGATAGGCACGCTTAATTTTTGTTGGGTCGTCACTGGGAGACACACCAAGCACTTTACAAGCATCGTCAAGGGTTGGGCCATTCGATTGCTGATAATACCCTCCTGATTGCTGCTGAGAGTAACCTTGGCCAAATTGGCGACCACTTTGGATCATATCCAAGAACTGTTCAAACTGAACTTTAGAAATCCCTAGCTCTTCTGCAATGATAAACAACACTTTTCGTTCGTTCGGGTGTAATTGTCCATCTGCAAAAGCAGCTTGTAATTGAATTTCCAGAAACATCTGAATCAAATCAAAACGGCCATAACAAGCCATTCGTAGTTGTTTTAATACATCTCGTAATGGAAAGTTAGGGGATTTACCTTCTCTAAACGCTTGTTGAGCCGCTTTTCGTGTTTCTCCGTGTAATTGCATTCTGTCCATTAAATTGGTCGCAAGCTGAATATCTGTCTCGGTTACACGGCCTTTGGACTTCGTTAAATGTCCCAAAATTTGGAAAGTACTCGCAAAGAAAATGATTTGGCGATCTCGCTTATTCATTCTCCCTGCAAATTTACGTTGGATCGATGCTTTATCAAAACCATGCCCAATAATTAACCCAATTAGCGCTCCCCAAAAGCCCAATCCAGAGACGATTGCGAGTATAACGCCAATAATTTTGCCCCAATAGTGCATATATCCCTCAATTCTTCAATGCTCAAAATGCAATTTTGCATTATCATACTATTCATTCAGCTCTATGCATAACTACCCGCGCGTAAAGTTTCTTACATTATACTGGCGCAAAGTGGTTGGCTAAGTTAGTCTTTGAGCGTTTGCTGGCGATGCCAATGATGACGGAACCCCATATTTAATGATGAAAAAAAGCTATCCAACACTACTCGCCACCATGGTATGGGCGGCAATTTATAGTCAGCAAGCGCATGCTGACCTTGCACAGCAGTGTATGCTGGGTGTCCCTGTTTACACAAAACCGATTGTAAAAGGTGACCCTAACGACCTGCCGATTCACATTACCGCTGAAGATGTCCGTGGTGAATACCCTAATTTTGTTGAATATGAAGGTAATGTCGATATTCAACAAGGGAACCAAACATTAACCGCTGATAATGTGAAGCTCACCCAAACAGAAACAGCGGGTGAACTCCCTGTGCGCGAAGTCACGGCAACCGGAAATGTTCACTACGATGACCCACAAATTATCTTAAAAGGCCCTTCTGCGTGGTCTAACTTAGATAATAAAAACACGGATGTGAATGATGGTAACTACATGATGGTAGGCCGTCAGGGGCGTGGTGACGCGACGAAAATGAAAATGCGTGGTGAAAACCGTTATTCAATTATGGAAAACGGCACGTTCACGACCTGTTTACCCGGCAATAATAGCTGGAGCGTTGCAGGCTCTGAAGTGATAATCGACCGCGAAGAAGAAGTCGCTGAAATTTGGCATGCACGTTTTAAAGTCGGTGACGTGCCTATTTTCTATAGCCCATATATGCAATTACCAATTGGTAATAAACGTCGTTCCGGTTTCTTAATTCCGACTGGGAGTTATTCAAGTAACGATGGGCTAGAGTTTTCATTACCCTATTATTGGAATATTGCGCCAAATTACGATGCCACGATTACACCTCAATTTATGACCCACCGTGGTGTAAAATTAAATAATGAATTCCGTTACCTCATTGCTCCTGGTACAGGAACCGTGGCCTTTGATTTTCTAAATCATGACCGAGCTTATATCAAAGACAAAGAACGTGGTAAGCGAGAAGATCGTGATAGCGATGACCGCTGGTTATTCTACTGGCGCCATTCTGGGACTTATGCAGGGCACTGGAATTTTAGCTCTGACTATACCAAAGTGAGCGACCCTAGCTATTTTACTGACTTTAGTTCCCAGTACGGTAACACCACTGATGGCTACGCCACGCAAAAATTCAGTGCAGGTTATTCAGATACAAACTGGAATGCGAAAGTCACTCACAAACAATTCCAAATTTTTGCGGATAACCCCAACAAGCGTGCTTATAAAGCAGAGCCACAGGTGGACTTCAATTATTATAAAAATAATTTAGGTGCCTTTGATGTGCATACATACGCACAAGCGGCTCGCTTTACGAGTGTGGGGAAAAATAACCCAGATGCAACTCGCTTACACATTGAGCCTGAAGTGAACCTGCCATTATCTAATGGCTGGGCAAATATGAATAACAGTATCAAACTGTATGCGACGCATTACGACCAAGATATCCCTCGCTCAAATACGGATAAAAGCTTAGAAAAAAATGTGACGCGCGTTCTGCCTATGTTTAAAAGCGATGCAAAAGTTGTCTTCGAACGAGACCTTTTCCAAGGCAGCGATTTCGTTCAAACATTAGAACCACGTGTCCAATATTTGTATATTCCGTATAAAGATCAAGACAATATCAATAACTTTGACTCTTCATTATTGCAGTCAGACTATAGCGGTTTATTCCGTGACCGAATTTACAGTGGCCTTGACCGTATCGCCTCTGCAAACCAGTTCACCACAGGTGTTACAACACGTGTTTATGACGATGCTTTAGCGGAACGCTTTAACTTCTCCGTGGGTCAAATTTATTACTTTGAACGCCCACGTGCAGGTGATTCAAATCGTCCAATTGATGATAAAAGCAACACAGGCTCATTATTGTGGGCCACTGACTCTATGTGGCGAATTGATGATAACTGGGGCTTACGGGGTGGTTTACAATATGACCGCCGCCTCGGTAATGTCACCATGGGGAATGCGGTTGCAGAATACCGTTTAGATGCCGATCGTTTAGTTCAGTTGAACTACCGTTTCGTTGACCGCGATTATATTCAAGCAACCTTCCGTCGTGAAGATACGGCAAACGGAGGCTATACCTATACACTGCCTGAATACCAACGTGGTATTTCACAAGTGGGTACTGTCGTGAGTTGGCCATTAAGCGAACGTTGGGGCTTTGTAGGGTCATATTATTATGATACTAAACAGCAACAACCTGCTAGCCAACTGGTTGGTTTGCAATACAATACTTGTTGCTGGGCAGTCAATCTTGGTTATGAACGTAAGATAGTTGGTTGGCAAAAAGAGAAGTTCAGCAGTGAATATGACAATAAATGGTCAATCAATGTGGAACTTAGAGGCCTAAATAACAATCATAGTTTAGGTAGCCAGAAAATGTTAGAAAGTGGCATTATGCCTTATCAACGCGCTTTCTGATAAAAATAACATAAATTTGCTCTAATAATTCGAGGGCTGTTGGGAGCATACATAAGTATGTGACTAGTGCGAATGAGCGCAGTCAACAACACTGCAACTTGAAGTATGACGAGTAAAAAGAGATTAGCCCGCTTTTGCGGAATCAAAGTCAATATTTATAGGACCATTATGAAGAATTGGAGAACGCTTATTCTGGGACTGATGTTCGCAAGCTCCACTGCTTTGGCTGCGCCTCAGCAAATGGATAAAGTCGCTGCGGTCGTCAATAACGGTGTTGTACTGGAAAGTGACGTCCAGAATATGATCAACACGGTAAAACTGAATGCTCAGAACGCACGTCAACAGGTGCCTGATGATCAAACTCTGCGTCATCAGATCCTTGAGCGTCTCGTTATGGATAACATCATTTTGCAAATGGCTAGCCAAATGCAAATCAATATTCCAGATGAAGCCGTAGATGCAACTATTACTGATATCGCTCGTCAAAACGGTTTAACACTGCAGCAAATGCAACAGCGTTTAACCGCAGATGGCATCAATATGAATCAATATCGTAGCGAAATTCGTAAAGAGATGCTGATTGCTGAAGTGCGTAACAATGAAGTTCGCCGCCGTGTTACCATTTTACCTCAAGAAGTTGATTCGCTTGCTGAACAAATGAGCTCACAAGCAAATTACGAAATGGGCGTTAACCTAAGTCATATCTTGATCCCATTAGCCGAAAATCCAACACAAGAACAGCTAAAAACCGCTGAAGCGTTAGTAAATAAAATTTTAGATGAACTGAAAAAAGGTGGAGATTTTGGTAAATTAGCTATCGCTTATTCCGCAGATCCCCAAGCGCTGAAAGGCGGTAATATGGGTTGGTCACGCCTGCAAGAATTACCAGTTGTCTTTGCTGAACAACTGAAAAATGCGAAAAAAGGCGATATTGCTGGCCCAATTCGCTCCGGTGTCGGCTACCATATTTTACGTGTTAACGATGTCAGTGGTGGCAGCCAACCTATTTCTGTCACAGAAGTGAAAGCGCGCCATATCTTGATTAAGTCATCTCCAATTATGGATGATGCACAAGCAAGACAAAAACTAACTCAAATTGCTCAGGAAATTCGTTCAGGCAAAATCTCATTTGAAGATGCTGCAAAAGAAAATTCTGAAGACCCGGGTAGTGCGTTAAAAGGCGGTGAATTAGGTTGGAATATGCCTGACGTCTATGACCCAGCTTTCCGTGATGCGTTAATGAGATTGAATAAAGGCGAATTAAGCCAACCTGTTCAATCAAATTTTGGTTGGCACTTAATTCAGTTAGAAGACACACGCAACGTTGATAAAACAGACGCGGCACAAAAAGATCAAGCATACCGTTTGCTGTTTAATCGTAAATTTAACGAAGAAGCGCAGAGCTGGATGCAAGAACAACGTGCTTCCGCTTACGTAAAAATGGTTGATGGTCGTGACAGCCAATCTACAGATGAAAAATCAAATTAAGCCTATTGTCATCACTCCCGGTGAACCTGCCGGGATTGGCCCAGACTTACTTATTCAGCTCGCTCAACAGCAATGGCCTGTTGAGCTGGTTGCCTGCGCCGATCCTGACTTATTACGCCAACGTGCCAAAGCACTCAATTTGCCTCTGACATTAATTGAATATTCCCCCAATTCAATTACTGAAGTACAGCCTGCAGGCCACTTATCCGTTCTACCAGTTCAGTTGGCAACGGTGGCAAAAGCAGGTGAACTCAACGTTGATAATGGCCAATATGTTGTGGAGAGCTTAGCAAAAGCTTGTGACGGCTGTTTAAATGGTGAATTTTCAGCGCTTGTAACAGGTCCCGTACATAAAGGGATTATTAATGATGCAGGCATGTCATTCAGTGGCCACACAGAATTCTTTGCACAACGAAGTGGCTGTGAACGCGTTGTTATGATGCTAGCTACCGAAGAACTGCGTGTTGCATTAGCCACAACGCATCTACCACTCAAAGACGTGTCGGCCGCCATCACTCAACAGAGCCTGCATGAAGTCATCACGATTTTACACCATGATTTACAAACAAAATTTGGTATTGAAAAACCAGCCATCTATGTCTGTGGTTTAAATCCGCATGCAGGGGAAGGTGGCCATATGGGTACCGAAGAAATTGATACGATAGAGCCTGCGCTTGAAAGCCTACGAGCAAAAGGGATTAATTTGATTGGGCCGTTACCTGCCGATACCTTATTTCAAGCTAAGTATTTAGACCATGCAGACGCAGTGTTAGCTATGTATCACGATCAGGGCCTTCCTGTGTTAAAATACCAAGGTTTTGGCAGAGCAGTAAATATCACTCTCGGCCTTCCTTTTATCCGTACCTCTGTCGACCATGGCACAGCCCTTGAACTCGCAGGTACGGGTCATGCTGATGCGGGAAGTTTTATCACCGCATTAAAGTTAGCTATCCAAATGACATCTAAGAATACATGAATAATCGAGTCCATCAGGGGCATTTTGCCCGCAAACGCTTCGGGCAGAACTTTTTAACTGACCAATTTATTATCGACAGCATCGTGGATGCTATGAACCCGCTGCCGGGTCAGTCCATTGTAGAAATTGGTCCCGGCTTAGGTGCCTTAACCGAGCCTGTCGGTAGCCGAATCGATAAAATGACTGTCGTTGAACTTGACCGTGACCTTGCAGCACGTTTACACGTTCACCCTCAGCTAAAAGATAAATTAACTATCATTCAGCAAGATGCAATGACAGTGGATTTTGGTGAATTAGCCAAACAAGCAGGCCAACCCCTGCGAGTTTTTGGTAACTTACCTTACAACATCTCCACACCGCTAATGTTTCACTTATTCACATTCACCAATTCTATTTCTGACATGAACTTCATGTTACAAAAAGAAGTGGTGAATCGCCTAGTTGCAGGCCCAGGCAGCAAAGCCTTTGGTCGCTTGAGTGTTATGGCGCAATATTATTGCAACGTGGTGCCGGTATTGGAAGTACCACCGACTGCATTTACACCTGCGCCAAAAGTAGATTCTGCCATTGTTAGGCTGATCCCTCATCGCGAAAATCCATATCCGGTAAAAGATATTAAATTTTTAAGTCGTATTACCACACAAGCTTTCAACCAACGCCGTAAAACGATCCGTAACAGTTTAGGGGATTTATTCAGTGTTGAAGAGCTAACTGAACTGGGTATTGATTTAAGCACCCGAGCAGAAAATATTTCTGTTGAACAATACTGTAAAATGGCAAACTATCTCTCTAACCGTTCAGAATAGTCTGTTGAAGGAGGCACTATGCTTAATGAGCCAAATGTAAGCATCCAAGTTCAGAGTGTCTATATAGAAAGCCAATCTCAACCCGATATTGCGAGATATGTGTTTGCTTACACAATCTGCATTCGTAATTTAGGACGAGAGCCTATCCAACTAATGAGCCGTTATTGGCTCATTACTAACAGTGATGGCCATAAGACCGAAGTTCAAGGTGAAGGCGTCGTGGGTGAACAACCCCTTATTCCACCAGGAAAAGAATACCGTTATACCAGTGGCGCAATCCTTGAAACACCAATGGGTACGATGGAAGGTTATTATGTGATGATAAGCACACAAGGGGATAGTTTCCACGTTGATATCCCAGCTTTTCGTCTTGCTATCCCAACACTGATTAATTAATTATGTCGACATATTTAGTAGGTGATATTCACGGTTGTTATCGTGAGCTCCGTGACTTGATGGAAAGTGTCCATTTTGACCCAACCAAGGACACATTGTGGTTAACAGGCGATCTCATTGCCCGTGGAACTGAATCACTGCAAGTTTTACGCTATGTAAAAAGCCTTGGTTCTGCCGTGCGTTTAGTTCTTGGTAACCATGATCTCCATCTATTAGGGATTTACTGTAAAATCAGTCGTAATAAGCCCAAAGATCACCTCGATGAGTTATTACATGCACCTGATCTTGACGAACTGATCAATTGGTTACGTCGTCAGCCTTTATTACAAATTGATGAAGAAAAAAAGATCTTGATGACTCATGCAGGTATAACGCCACAATGGGATATCGAAACAGCACGCATGTGTGCAAGGGAAGTTGAAGCGGTGCTGTCTAGTGATGCCTATCCATTATTTATCGACTCCATGTATGGCGACATGCCAAACAATTGGTCTGAAAGCTTAATGGGGCTAGCTCGTTTGCGTTTTAGTACTAATGCGTTAACACGTTTGCGCTACTGTTTCCCGAACGGGCAGTTAGATATGATTTGTAAGGAAAACCCTAAAAAGGCCCCTGCTCCGCTAAAACCTTGGTTTGATCTACAAAGTAAAATTCCTGATGACTATTCAGTGTTTTTTGGCCACTGGGCATCGCTCGAAGGAAAATGCACCCCTGATAACGTTTATGCTTTAGATACAGGATGCTGCTGGGGAGGCGATTTAACGCTATTCCATTGGGAAACCAAGCAATATCACCGACAAAAGTCATATCAAAAAAGCCGCAAAGAATAATTTTTTGTATGATTAACCGCAAGTTATAAAAAAAATGGCGCCATTAAGCGCCATTTTTGTATTCAAACCCAAAATTATGCTCTTTTGGTTAGGATCTCAAAACAATAACCATGGGTATTGTTTTCGTCAGCTTCATGGTATTCCGTAAAAATAGAATCCCATTCATCAGGCTCATAAGCTGGAAAATGGGTATCACCGATAACTTCGGCATCTACGTGCGTCAAGTAAAGCTTGTTCGCGAGTGGCAGGAACTGCTGGTAAATTTTACCACCACCAATGACCATAACTTCATCATTACCTTCAACGGCTTGTGCCGCAGCCAACGCTTCTTCAATTGACGTTACCCAAATAACATCAGAATCAGTACCAGGTGCACTGCTTAATACAATATTCACACGTTGTGGTAATGGGCGCCCAATTGATTCATAGGTAACACGGCCCATAATAACCGGTTTATTTAACGTATTTCGTTTGAACCACGCGAGATCCCCCGGCAAATTCCAAGGCATCGCTTTTTCCATGCCGATAACCTGATCGATCGCCATTGCTGCGATTAAGCTAATATTCATCTATTCACCTTAGAAACAAGATATAAAAATTGAGCACACTATACGGAAAGAGAATTGTTTCGTCGACTAAATTTAAGCTTCCTTAAACAGCTTTGAATCACTTATACTCGAATTGATAAACTTACGACGAAAAATAACATTTAAAAACAAAATGAACCCTCTGATATCAGCCTAAATGTAAGTATTTAGCAGGTCATTTTTATTTGCCAACATTGAACGGGAAAAGAGATTATAACATGTACGAAACGAGTATTATGGTTGCTACCATCGCTGCACTCGGTATGCTCTCTCCAGGGCCTGATTTCTTTTTGATTGTCAAAAATGCTGCGCGCTATCAGCGCTCTGCTGCATTGATGAGCGCGTGTGGTGTGATAGTTGCTATTGCACTGCATATGTCCTACTGCGTTGCAGGCCTAGCCGTTTTGATTACCACCACGCCTTGGCTATTTAATATTTTAAAATATGCAGGTGCGGCCTATTTGGTTTGGATCGGTATTAAAAGTTTACTCCCACAATCAAGCAATTTGGTTGACTTAGCAACGGGTAAACATGAAGTAGTTTCGTTTAAAAAAGCCTTTATGCAAGGTTTTCTCTGTAATGTATTAAATCCCAAAGCCACTCTGTTCTTTTTAGCGGTCTTTACCCAAGTGCTAGACATTAATTCTACTGTTGGTGAGAAGCTGTGGTTTGCCTTTATTATTTGGGGTTTAGCCGTTATCTATTGGCCTATTTTAGTTTTCTTAATCCAAAGCGCTCCTGTAAGAAAAGGCCTAGCAAAAGTGCAAAAATATGTTGATAAGGTTCTCGGGGTGGTATTAATCGCTTTCGGTATTCGAGTCGCGCTGAGCTAACCTTATTCTCTCTCATCAAAAAAGCAGGCTAAACGCCTGCTTTTTGAATATTCAATATTGTTATAATGCCTATTATTGCATGGTGTCTTGCGGTGCAACCACCATTTGCCCTGCCGAGCCTAAATCCGCCTTCTCTAAATTATGGCTATAGAATAAGAATGGGAAATGGTTATAGGACGGTTGCATCATTTGTACTAATAATTCAACTCTACTATCAACCCATACCGTATCTTTCCAACCATAATCTTCTGCCGGCGTTGGCTTGCCATTGCGATTTAGTACCTTAAAACGCACACCTTCAATATGAAACGCCTGCGGTTCATTCGTCGTCACAGCCCAACGCTCCCAATTGCCTTGGCGACTTGAGAAATCAACCCTGTTTGTATCAATGGTCGCATTGTTAATACCATAACCATCATTAAGGTGAATATTGCGTTGTGTAATACTGGATGTGACTTGTGTTTTATCTTCAACTAACTGCGTTGGTAAGCCATCTGTTACTAATGACATCAAACCTGTCGCTTTGATAGTTAATACATTAGTTGAAATTAAATTATTCGATGGCTCGAATAACCCTTTCAAACGGTCCATAAAGGTAGCTGACTCACCCGCAGTAATCGTTAATTCCTGCGTTTTCGCCATATCAATCAAGACTTCTCGCCGTTCACCGGGCGCTAATGGTAGTTCTTGAACACTCACAGGGACGGTTAGCAAACCTTGGTCAGATGCAATTAACGAGAATGGGCGACCATCACTGATTTTCATCACATAATGACGGGAGTTCGATGCATTTAATAACCGTAAACGAACCCACCCTCGAGAAACCTCAACATAAGGATCTTGCACGCCGTTAACCAGTAATGTATCGCCTAAAAAGCCATTTTCATCTGCTTTATATTCTGGAACACCAAAATTATCTAAACGCTTATCTTGAATAATGATAGGAAAATCATCAACACCATAGTGTTTCGGTAAGCGCAAATTTTTCGTCACGTCATCTTCAATGATCCACATACCCAATAAACCATTGTAGACTTGTTCACCCATTTTTCCTTGGGTATTGGCATGATACCAAAGCGTTGCCGCATTTTGGCGAATTGGGATCACCGGAGACCAATCTGCATTAGGTGAGATTAACCTTGCAGCGCCGCCAATTTGTGTACCGGGTATTTGCAACCCACTGATTGTCATTGAAACCGCTTCAGGTAAGCGATTACTATAGATAAGCTTAATATCATCGCCATTTTTTACTTTGACAGTCGGCCCAGGAGAAGAACCATTAACCCCCCAAATATCGGCTGAATATTTTCCATCAAAAGACCAATGAATTTTTTGTAAAGTTAAAAATAATGGCTGTCCCGACCGTGATTCTAATAACGGTGGCACAGGTAAAGCTGTCGCCCCTTCTGCACTTGCATAAATAGGCGCATAGGACATACATAGAGCCATCCCTGCCGCTATCAGGGTTTGGCATCGATTGAATGACATAAATTCTCCGCTAAACAAAATTCCAGCGCATTTTATTATTTAATATTATAAATTTTCAGCCAATGAGATGGCTAATTTCAGTTTGGCGCTAGTAATATAACTACTTAGATGCAACAATTTAAGGCCATAATAATTTGTGAGCCATGATATCGCGAAAAAAGGTTAAATTCTAAAAATATCTAGCAAATGTGTAAAAATATAATTAATAAGATTATAAATAGTAGGGGTAAGTAATTAAAAAAGGAAATAAGTCAGGTAGGAAACAATAAAGTCAATTTATGCTATGTTAAATCTAAAAAAATAGGCAATATTCACATATTGCCCATTATTAAAGTAAATTCAATCGATTAGGCTATTTACCTTGTTTTGCCATCTCTTCAACCTCAAGATCGAGCGCTTTAATTTTTGCTTCCATTAAAGCATGACAATACTCAGATAATTCCCTAACTTGCTCACGGCTATAAAGCGATGTATCGATAGGGTCTAGCATTTCAATAATAACGGTACCATTATTCCAACGGTTTAGCTTAATTTTACCTTGTGTACTCGAAACGCAAACAGGCACAATCGGTACCCCTGCGGCGATCGCGGCATGAAACGCACCCGTTTTAAATGGCAGCAAACCACGGCCACGACTGCGAGTCCCTTCAGGGAACATCCATACCGAAATTTTACGTTTTTTAATCTGGTCAGCAACTTGCGTAATTGTGTTATGGGCTTTAGAGCGATTAGCGCGGTCGATTAAAATATTACCTGTGATCCAATACAAAAAGCCAAAAAAAGGTATATAAACCAAGCTTTTTTTACCCACAGTCACCGTTCTTGGTAACACCCCATTTGACATGGTCACCATATCGTAATTGTTTTGGTGATTACCAATATAAATACTCGGGCCATAGCTCTTCGCTTTCTCAGGTACGCGATTTATGACGTTAATCCCAAAAACGACTGATAACCGCCCGAACATGTGACCAAATGTCATTACGTGTTTTGGGTTGCGTGGGCTAAATAGGCAGTAAATCCCGCCCCCTACACACACCGCAATCGTATAAATAATAACAATGATCGCTCTAATAAGCGCTAACATACTAACCCCAAATTGTAAGAAGCTTTTCAGCCCCATGATGAATATTATCTACTTATAAACCTTTTGAAGTTCATACTAAAAAAGGTTTATAAGGTTTGTTCTTTGTTAATTATTTAGACTCTACTGGCTCAATATCAATACGCTCAATATTGTGCATTCCGCGCGGTAACGACGTCCCTTTACGACCTCGTTCTGAGCGGTATTTTTGCAAGTCTTCTGCTTTAAACTTCAGCTTCCGCTTACCAAAATGCAAGGTCATTGATGCCCCCACAGGCAAAATCATCAACCAAGTCAATAAATCATCGCCAGTTGCCGCTTGCGCACCGGCAATATTGATAATTTTATTCCCTTTACCTTTCGAAAGCTGAGGTAGATCTGCCACAGGGAATATTAACATACGCCCTGCTTTGGTAATTGCCAACAGCAAATCTTCTTGCTCATTATGCAACTCAATTGGCGCCAATACTTTTGCATTTTCAGGTAAAGAAATTAAGGCTTTACCTGTTTTATTTTTAGTGACTAAATCATTGAAGGTACAAATAAAACCGTAACCTGCATCCGAAGCCATTAAATATTTTTGTTCGTCAGGCGCCATTAACACATGTTCAATGGTTGCGCCAGGTGGCAAGGTTAACTTACCGGTTAAAGGCTCACCCTGACTGCGTGCAGATGGCAACTCCAGCGGGTCAACAGAATAACTGCGCCCTGTGGTATCAAGGAACACGGCTGCTTGATTTGACTTGCCTCGCGCTGCCCCTTTAAAGCCATCTCCCGCTTTATAGTTCAGGTTAGTCGGCTCGATATCATGCCCTTTAGCACTACGCACCCACCCCATATCAGAAAGCACAACGGTAATCGGTTCTGATGGTAAAATCTCATGTTCGCTCATGGCTTTCGCTTCTTCGCGTTCATGCAATGGGGAGCGACGGTCATCACCGTAATCTTTGGCGTCGGCTTGAATCTCTTTTTTAATCAACGTATTTAAACGTCTTTCAGACCCAAGGATCGCTTGTAATTCATCACGCTCTTTGGCTAATTCATCTTGCTCGCCACGAATTTTCATTTCTTCAAGCTTGGCTAAATGGCGTAATTTTAGCTCTAAAATAGCTTCAGCTTGGGTATCACTGATACTAAAACGTGACATTAAAACCGCTTTCGGTTCATCTTCTGTACGAATAATTTCAATGACTTCATCAATATTCAGGTAGGCGATTAATAAACCATCTAAAATATGTAAGCGTCTTAATACTTTTTCTAACCGATGATTTAAGCGGTTACGCACAGTTTGGCGACGGTAAGCAATCCACTCATTTAAGATCTCAACAAGCCCTTTCACCGCAGGTCGGTTATCTAAACCAATCATATTAAGATTAACGCGGTAACTACGCTCTAAATCCGTTGTCGCAAATAAGTGTGTCATGACTTGTTCAAGATCAACACGATTACTGCGCGGAACAATCACTAAACGAGTTGGGTTTTCGTGGTTTGATTCATCACGTAAATCTTCAACCATCGGCAATTTTTTTGCACGCATTTGGCTGGCAATTTGTTCCAGTACTTTTGCACCTGAAACTTGATGAGGTAATGCCGTGATCACCGCATTACCATCTTCTTTTTCCCACACCGCACGCATTCGTACAGAACCGCGTCCATTTTGATAAATCTTACGGATATCATCACGGGAAGAAATAATTTCTGCTTCCGTTGGGAAATCAGGTCCCGGCACAAATGCCATGATGTCATCAAGATTTAGCGTAGGTTTATCCAACAAGGCAACCAACGCTTGAGCCACTTCTCGGGCGTTATGTGGTGGAATATCTGTCGCCATCCCAACGGCAATACCTGTTGTACCGTTTAACAGAATATTCGGCAAACGCGCAGGCAACATTTTTGGCTCGTTTAGCGTACCATCAAAGTTTGGTACCCAATCGACGGTGCCATGACCAAGTTCGCTGAGTAAAACTTCAGCGTATTTGGATAGTCGTGATTCGGTATAACGCATTGCTGCGAATGATTTAGGGTCATCGGGTGCCCCCCAGTTTCCCTGCCCATCCACCAGCGGATAGCGGTAAGAAAATGGCTGTGCCATCAATACCATCGCTTCATAACAAGCGATATCACCGTGTGGATGGTATTTACCTAACACATCACCCACAGTTCTGGCTGATTTTTTATATTTCGCAGTGTTGCTTAAGCCAAGTTCTGACATTGCATACACAATACGGCGCTGAACAGGTTTAAGCCCATCGCCAATAAATGGTAATGCCCTATCCATGATGACGTACATCGAATAGTTCAGATAGGCATTTTCAGTGAAGGCGTGTAGCGGTAAACGCTCTACACCATCATGAGTAATTTCACTCATTCAATTCGTTCCTTTCTCATCGCAATTCGGATATTAGACATCAATTTCAGCCATATCGCCTTTCTCTTGCAGCCAATTACGGCGGTCTTCCGAGCGTTTTTTCGCCAGAAGCATGTCCATCACAGCAAGAGTTTGTTGGTAGTTTTCATCATCGATAATTAGCTGTACAAGACGACGAGTATTTGGATCTAATGTGGTTTCACGTAATTGCAGTGGGTTCATTTCCCCCAGCCCTTTAAATCGCTGAACATTGGGTTTACCTCGCTTGCGGCTAAGGCGGTCAAGTACAGCATTTTTTTCGCTTTCATCAAGGGCGTAAAACGTTTCTTTGCCTAAATCGATACGATATAGCGGTGGCATTGCCATATAGACATGCCCTGCTTTAACCAGTGTTGGGAAATGACGGACAAATAGCGCACATAGCAATGTAGCAATGTGTAAGCCATCGGAGTCCGCATCCGCAAGTATGCAAATTTTCCCATAGCGTAATTGGCTAAGGTCTTCGCTATCAGGGTCTATTCCAATAGCCACAGAGATATCATGCACCTCTTGGGAAGCTAAAACCTCATCGGAAGACACTTCCCATGTATTGAGGATTTTACCGCGCAACGGCATGATAGCTTGATATTCACGGTCACGCGCTTGTTTTGCAGACCCGCCAGCGGAGTCCCCTTCAACAAGAAACAGCTCCGTCATACTTAGATCTTGCGAGCTACAATCGGCCAATTTACCCGGCAATGCAGGTCCACTGGTGAGTTTTTTACGCACCACTTTTTTCGCTGCACGCATTCGACGTTGTGCGCTAGAAATGGCCATTTCTGCAAGCTGTTCAGCCACTTGCACGTTTTGATTAAGCCATAAACTGAAGGCATCTTTTACCACGCCCGAAACAAATGCGGCACATTGACGAGAAGATAGGCGCTCTTTGGTTTGCCCGGCAAATTGTGGATCTTGCATTTTAACAGAAAGCACATAGGTACAGCGCTCCCAAATATCATCCGCTGAGAGCTTAACACCGCGAGGCAATATATTGCGGAACTCGCAAAACTCACGCATAGCATCAAGCAACCCTTGGCGAAGCCCATTAACATGGGTTCCACCTTGTGCTGTAGGGATAAGGTTAACGTAGCTTTCCGTGAGTAATTCACCACCTTCAGGCAACCAAAGCAGTGCCCATTGAGCGGCTTCCGTTTCCCCAGAAAATTCACCTGTAAACGGTTTTGGTGGCAACGCCTCAAGGCCGTCAATTGACTCCATGAGGTAATCGGTCAACCCATCACTGTAACACCAACTTTGTTCTGTATTGTTGAGCTTATCCTTAAACGTGATTTTCACGCCAGGGCATAAAACAGCTTTGGCTTTTAAGTTATGAGTTAAACGTGTTACTGAAAATCTTGGGCTATCAAAATAGCTGCCATCCGGCCAAAAATGCACGCTAGTCCCTGTGTTACGTTTGCCACAAGTCCCTATGACATGTAAATCTTCCACCTTATCGCCGTTCTCAAAGGCAATTTGATACACTTGGCTATCACGACGAACAGTAACTTCAATACGTTTTGATAACGCATTGACGACAGAAATCCCGACACCATGCAAACCACCTGAGAATTGGTAGTTTTTATTGGAGAATTTTCCCCCTGCATGTAGTTGCCCCAAAATCAGTTCAACCGCTGACACTTTCATTTCAGGGTGGATATCGACAGGCATACCGCGCCCATCATCGATGACTTCAAGGGATTGATCGTCATGTAAAATAACCTCGATGTGGCTCGCGTGCCCCGCAAGCGCTTCATCGACGCTATTATCAATTACTTCTTGAGCCAAATGGTTCGGTCGACTGGTGTCGGTATACATCCCCGGACGACGGCGAACAGGCTCTAAACCACTGAGGACTTCAATGGCCTCTGCGTTATAACTAGATTGAGTCATGTTGTCATTCTGCGGTAATAGGTGATTAATTGAACTATTCAATCAGTGAGTTACTGTTGATAATAACAGTGTTCATACGTTTTGACACTATTTCTCTGCCAATTGTAGGAAATCAACAATTTGAGAAAAGTAAGATTCAAAACCAATAAAGGCATGATTACCGTCAGGTTCCACAGTTTGTTTGCACTTTGAAAGATAGGCAACAGCCTCTCGATAATCAAGTACTTCATCGCCCATTTGTTGTAACAACCAAATAAGATGAGGGGAAGTTAATCTCTCAATGTATAAAGATTTTAGCTCATGGATATGCTTTTCTTCCAACACATATTGTGCATGAGTATATGGGTTTGTATTGTCGCCTAAGTAATCTTGCAGTAAATCAAAAGGACGCACTGCGGGGTTTACGACGACAGCAGGAAGCTGATAACGTTCTGAAAACCAAAGCGAAAAATAACCACCGAGTGAAGAGCCGACTAGCCCCATTTTTTCATGCTGATGCTGTTGGATAATATCATCCAACATGGCTTGAGCTTGCTGAGGGTAATTTGGCAATTGCGGTACAAGCATATTAATATGCGGATAATTCGCATCAATCCATTGCTTTAAATTATTAGCTTTAGCGGATTGAGGTGAACTATTAAAACCATGAATATAAAGTAAAGTAGACATAAGCGAATTAATAACCGTCAGAGTCAAGATCAGGGCTAAACTCCCTTGTATCTAAACGGTGAACGCGAGTTGTAATATGCCTTTGGTTTTGTTCATTAATACTTAATTCTAAATATCGCCAACCTGGCGCGACGGTGTCTAGCGCAAAATTAGTACAGTGAGGCTTAAACTGCACACAGGTAGAAGGCGTTGCTAACAACCGAATACCGTGCCAATTTTCATCCATTTCTTGATGAATATGGCCACATAGCATCGCTTTAACATTTGAATAGTTTTTTAAGTAGTCAGCTAAAATATGTGAATTTCTCAAGCTGTGCTGATCAAGCCAAGTACAACCCGAAGCTAGAGGGTGGTGATGCAGCATAATCAATGTAGTACGCTCAGGTTCAGCATCTAAGCTGGCTTTCATCCATTCCAATTGTTGTTCAGAAAGCTCGCCATGAGGTACATCTTGAAGTTGGCTATCAAGCATCAAGATTTGCCATTCATCGCCAATCAAAATTTGTTTAGCACTTGAAATCCCAGCGACTCGGAGTGTTTCTACCATCGCAGGCGGGTAGTCATGATTACCAGGAAGCCATACACAAGGAGCAGGGATACGCGCAATGCCATCCGCAAAATGCTGATAAGCTTGTGGTGATTGGTCTTGAACTAAATCCCCTGTCGCAACAATTAAGTCAATTGGGAGATTTTCCTCAGTGATAGCATCAAGTACCGCCTGATAGCTTTTGTAAGTATTTACCCCTAAAAGCGTATTTTCTGTATTAGCGAAAAGATGCGTATCAGTAACCTGTAAAATTCTCACAATTTTAGAGTTCTTTGCAGTCACTTCAAGCTGGCTGTCCAAAAGTATTCCTTTTCCTTAAATATTATTTAGTACCTAATCTATTCATTACAACTATATAAAAGCTAAACACACTTACAACTATCTTAAAACTTTACTTTCTAACTTTCTGCTAATCAGCACACACTTCACCAGATTAATCGGTATTTAAAACGATTTCATCCACTTTTCATGTAGTTTCTGATAGTGAAGTTGTAACCATTGAATCGCTATCACGGTTGCCGCATTATCAATTGTGCCATCTTCAACCCATTGATAAGCTTGTTCTCGGCTAACCACATGTACACGAATATCTTCATTTTCTGACGCGAGACCATGCACACCTTCCGCTTGGCTGCTATCGGCTTCACCGATAAATACATGCATGCGCTCAGTTGTCCCGCCAGGGCTAGAAAGATAACTTAGCGCTTTTTCAGTGCGGCCAATAATCAGCCCGGCTTCCTCAACGGCTTCACGGCGAATAACTTCTTCGGGTGATTCGTTCTGCTCTATCATTCCCGCAACGGCTTCGAGCAACCAAGGTGTTTCACTCGTTTCGATTGCAGGTAACCTAATTTGTTCAATCAAAACAACACTATCAGCTTTCGGATCATAGGGTAAAACCACGCCTGCATGGCCCCGTTCAAAAACTTCACGGCGAATTTCTTTACTCCATCCGCCCGCGAAGAGGCGATGACGAAATTGATATTCAACCATTTGAAAAAAACCATTAAATAATTTACGCTTGGATATAATTTCAACATCATTTTTGCCGTATTTAATTGGCTGCTCTATTTGTTTTGTCATTTCATTCTCCAAACTCAATTATTCCATCTTAAGGAAATAATTGTGGATTAAAACAGTTTTTGAGGTTTTTTAACCTTAGATGAGGTAATGTTTAATAAATTGAGACAAAATGGCACAAAAGGCTACCGTTAATAGAAGTGATACTCTGTTACAATAAGCGCCATTATTCAAATCAAAGAGCAACATAGTGTCTGTTTTTAATAACTGTCTCTAAAACGGATAATTTAATATCTATCGCCTAGTTAGGCATGGTACGTTTTAGGCAACAGACTCAACTTAATTTGCTGTTTAATCAAGGAATCAAAATGAAGAAACTGCTTCCCCTTTTAATTTCGATGAGTTTTGTGGGTCTCAGTACCAATAGCTTTGCAGAAGATTTACTACAGGTTTACCAAAAATCCAAAGAAAGTAACCCTGAATTAAGAAAATCATTAGCTGAACGTAATCAAGCTTTTGAAAAAATTAATGAATCTCGCAGCCCATTATTGCCACAATTAGGTTTAGGTGCAGGCGCTAGCTACGGCAGTGGTTACCGTGACGCAAGAAACACTGAAAGCACAGGTTTAAATGCTTCATTGAAACTGACCCAAGTTGTGTTTGATATGTCGAAATGGCGTCAATTAACTATCCAAGAAAAAACTGCGGGTATTTCTGATGTCACGTATCAAACAAGTCAACAGCAATTAATTTTAAATACTGCAACTGCGTATTTTAACGTCTTAAAAGCGATTGACGCGTTATCTTATATTGAAGCAAATAAAGAAGCGGTTTATCGCCAATTAGACCAAGTTACACAACGTTTTAACGTGGGTCTTGTTGCCATTACCGACGTGCAAAACGCCCGTGCAAACTATGATAGCGTTATTGCACAAGAAGTTGCAGGCCGTAACGAGTTAGAAAATGCGATTGAAAAACTGCGTCAAGTCAGTGGCGTGTACTACAGCCAACTCGCCTCTTTAAATATTGACCGCTTTAAAACTAATGAACTGGGCGATATCAACGCTATCCTAAAAGAAGCCGAAGAGCGTAACCTCAGCCTGTTAAGCGCACGTTTAGCGCAAGATGTTTCTCGTGAAAACATCCGTTTAGCAGAAACAGGCCACATGCCAACAGTTAACTTAGATGCATCAACATCAGTCACAAATAGTTACCAACATGGCAGCGGTTATAACACGCCATATGGCGGTAGTGCGAGCAACAGCTATAACGGCCAAAATAGCATTGGCTTAAATTTAAGCATTCCACTGTATACTGGTGGCGCAGTCAGTTCTCAGGTTGAACAAGCACAATATGGTTTCCAAGGTGCTAGTGAACAACTTGAAAGCGTTTACCGCAATGTGATTCAGTTAGTTCGCTCATCATTTAATAACGTATCATCGTCAATCAGTAGTATTAATGCTTACAAACAAGTCGTTGTTTCCGCACAAAGCTCATTAGATGCGATGGAAGCCGGCTATCAAGTAGGGACACGTACCATTGTTGACGTATTGACAGCAACAACAGCGCTATACCAAGCGAAACAAAATCTGTCTAATGCGCGTTACGACTACATGATTAACCAACTGAATATTGAATTTGCTCGTGGTACATTAAACGAAGACGATATTGCACGCCTAAATGCGAATTTAGGTAAAGAGATTTCAACCTCTGCAAGTAGTATTATTCGTAGTACCAATGCACCAAAAATGAACTAAAATTCTTAGTTTATTTGAAAATGATATAATGGCCCGCTTACATAGCGGGTTATTTTTTGAAGGAAGCCAAGTAAATCGTTTAGAATTGCTAATTTGTACTAATTGGCCCGCTTACAACCCCTTTTCATTAGCCTATGGTACAAATTCAGTGAATTCTCACTCTGTT
Source organism: Providencia sp. PROV201 (assembly GCF_028479545.1). NCBI lineage: Bacteria > Pseudomonadati > Pseudomonadota > Gammaproteobacteria > Enterobacterales > Morganellaceae > Providencia > Providencia sp. PROV201. Next base: position 74,614 of record NZ_JAMPNW010000017.1, on the reverse strand, counting down.
CACTACGTTTTAGATCAAAAAACAACCTGCAGCTAATTTATTGATATAAAATAAAAATATTATTTTACTCTTCAATAAATACCCGGCTAATTAGAAAAAAATAGCAGAAAGTTATCAAAATGATAAATTCAGCTCATTTCTCCTATATTTCTGCTTTAATTTTCAGCGGTTATCCCCTATCCTAGAGCTAACATCTAAAAACATCTTACTTAATTAAATTCAGGGTAATTACCATGACCATGAAGCGTACCAAAGATATTAATCAGAGCGCCTTCCGTAAGTCTTGGCGTTCATACCGTTTAGCGCCTGTGGCTGTTGCGGTCAGTGCCGTATTTATGCTTTCCGCTTGTGAAGAAAGCGATGAAACTGTATCACTGTACACCAACGCGCAAGATTGTAGCCAAGCGAACCCATCACAAGCCGAACAGTGCACCGTCGCTTACAATAATGCACTACAAGAAGCTGCTAAAACTGCACCTAAATATGAAACTCAGGCTGACTGTATTGCTGAGTTTGGTGAATCTATGTGTACTCAAGCCCCTGCTCAAGCGGGTCTTGCAGGCACTAGCTCAACAAATGGTGAACAAACTGCTCAAGCACAAAGCAGTGGCGGTAGTATGTGGATGCCATTAATGATGGGTTATATGATGGGCCGTATGATGGGTGGTAGCGCTGCATCACAACCATTATTCAGCTCGAAAAACCCAGCGAGCCCAGCCAACGGTAAGTTTGTTGACGCTTCAGGTAAAAGCTATGGCCCTGCCGTTGCAGGTGGGCGTTCAATGAGCGTACCAAAAACCGCCATGGCACCTAAACCACCAACAACTTCAACCGTGACTCGTGGCGGTTTTGGTGACACCGTCAATAAACAAGCGATGGCACAACGTTCATCTTCTTCTGCAAAATCAACTTCTTCTTCCCGTTCGATGGGTGGTTGATAAGTAATGAAACGAGTTCCTATAGTAGAGCGCCCAAACTGGCGCGAGAAAGCCTCTGAGTTTGGCTTTGAATTTCATACTATGTATGGTGAGCCTTACTGGTCAGAAGACGCGTATTACCAATTCACGATGGCACAAATTGAAGAGATCGAAGATGCAACCGAACAGTTGCATCAAATGTGCCTAAAAGTGGTTGAACGTGTTGTTGAAAGCGATGAGTTAATGGCGCGTTTTCAGATCCCTAAACATTGTTGGGAATTTGTTCGCAGTTCATGGAAAAGCGAGCAACCTTCGTTATATTCTAGGCTTGACCTTGCTTACGATGGTATTAACCCACCTAAGCTTTTAGAAAATAACGCGGATACTCCAACTTCATTATATGAATCTGCATTTTTCCAATGGATCTGGTTAGAAGATCAAATTGAAGCAGGGAAATTACCTGAAAATGCTGATCAGTTTAATAGTATTCAAGAGCAATTGATCGAGCGCTTTACGCAATTAAAAGATCAGTATGGTTTTCGCTTGTTACATATGTCTTGTTGCCGTGACACAGAAGAAGATCGCGGTACCGTTCAGTATTTACAAGATTGCGCCAATGAAGCGGGTATTGCTACTGAATTCTTATATATCGACGAAATTGGTCTAGGTGAAAAAGGTGAGTTTTCGGATACACAAGATCAGGTGATTAGTAACCTGTTCAAACTATATCCGTGGGAATTTATGCTAAGAGAAATTTTCTCAACTAAATTGCAAGACGCTGGCGTGCGCTGGTTAGAGCCTGCATGGAAGAGCATCATTTCTAACAAGGCCTTATTGCCAATGTTATGGGAAATGTTCCCTGATCACCCAAATTTACTACCTGCTTATTTCGCAGATGGCAAAACCCAGCCAGAACTCGAAAAATACGTCATTAAGCCACTATTTTCTCGTGAAGGTGCCAATATCCGTATTATCGAAAATGGCAAGGAAATTGCAGCCGCAGACGGCCCATACGGCGAAGAAGGTATGATTATTCAACAGTTCCACCCACTTCCACAATTTGAAGGTAGCTACACCTTAGTCGGAAGCTGGTTGGTGAATGATCAACCAGCGGGGATCTGTATTCGTGAAGATAAAGAACTGATCACTCAAGACTTATCACGCTTTTATCCACATACGATCATCGATTAATCGTATTTAAAATTAAAAGCTCAGCCCAAAACATAGCAATATGATTTGGGCTTTTTTATCAATCAATTCCATAGAAGAAAAACTTATCCTACCTGAATAGACAGCATACTTAACGATGCCGACACAATTCCTTCAATCGGTGTACTGATCTCTTCTTGCCCATCCCAAGCCCCTAAAATAGGTAAAATAGGCAAGTAATGCTCTGGTGATGGGTTCGATAATTTCCCATCCTCCCGTTCTAATCCTTTAGTCAATGGATGAGGCACTTCATGACTTTGCAGATTATCATACACAAACTTTTCAAAAGATATTGCCCATGGATATGGCTCGGCATGAGAATTTTGCCAATTCATCGCCCGTAGATTATGTACAACATTGCCACTTCCCATAATTAGTACGCCTTCTTCTCTTAGAACCGATAACTTTTTTCCGAGATCATAGTGCCAAGTAGCAGGTTTACTACCATCGATACTCAGCTGGATCACAGGAATATCGGCTTCTGGATACATACGTACTAAAATTTCCCATGTACCGTGGTCTAATCCCCACTCTTGTTCATCAAGGTGAATGGGCTCAGGAGCTAATAATGATGCAACTTGCTGAGCTAATTCAGGAGAACCAGGGGCAGGATATTCGATTTGATACAAGGCTTCGGGGAAACCACCGAAATCATGAATCGTTTTTGGGTTTAACATCGAAGTCACAGCAGTGCCACGCGTATACCAGTGAGCTGAAATCACCAAAATTGCGCTTGGCCGAGGTAAGACTTTACCGAGTTTTTCCCACGCTTGAGTGTAAGGATTATCCTCAATCGCATTCATCGGGCTACCATGGCCAATAAAAATGGCAGGGATCTTATTTTTTACCACTGAAGTATTTACCGACATGATGATTAAACTCCAACTCAATTAGTTTCTCCCTACAGCATACGCTTTTCAGCAAAAAACACAGTGGGCTAATTATGAGTATGATCATCAAAAAAATTGAAAAGGCCACGAGGTGTGCAACTCAGTGGCCTTCAAGATATTCTATATGCTTAACGTACTATTAATAATTTAAATAACTTAGCTTATTAATATTTAAACTTATCAAAACCTCTATCTAGAGCTCTTCCTCTAAGAGGATCAGCTCGCTTTCTTTTCATGCTGCAAACGGTATTGCACTAAATCTTCAATCGTCACCACCGTCAAGCCATGCTGCTTACCAAATGCAGCGACTTCTGGAGTACGAGCCATAGAACCATCATCATTAGTCAACTCACACAACACACCGGCAGGTTTGAAACCCGCTAGAGTCGCAAGGTCGATAGATGCTTCAGTGTGGCCACGACGTGCTAATACCCCACCGTCACGCCCACGTAATGGGAAAACGTGGCCTGGGTGATTTAGGTCGGCAGGGACTGCGTTATCTGCAATTGCAGCACGAATAGTGGTGATACGATCCGCTGCGGAAACGCCCGTGGTAACCCCTTTCGCGGCCTCGATAGTTACCGTGAAACCCGTTTGGTTTTGGCTGGTGTTATTTTCCACCATCATCGGTAATTCGAGCAACTTACGACGCTCTTCAGTAATACAAAGACACACGATCCCACTGCTATAACGAATGGTAAATGCCATTTGCTCAGCGGTCATGGTTTCTGCTGCAAAAATTAGATCGCCTTCGTTCTCACGATCTTCATCATCGAGAACAAGAACACCTTTACCTTGGCGTAAAGCCTCGATAGCATTTTCAACACGTTCGATAGGATTACCGAATACAGAAAGTAGCGAATGATCCATGGTAAAAAACCTCTTAAATAGTTATTAACTAGTTACCAGAATCAAGGCAGTCTTAGGAATACGAGAAATGGTGAATATATAAATAGCCAATAAAAGGCATTTACCTATTCAGGTATGCAGAACACTATTGTGCGTAATAGCACAAATATGCAGATACAGTTAATTCTCTCCCATCCGGACTATAACCGTCGGCCCCAGATTCACACTGGGTCTGCTGACCTTTACCACAGAATGGTAAAGCGCTCGCGGGCTTCATGCGTGATGCATGTTTACCGCCGGTGGGGACTTTCACCCCGCCCTGAGATATACGCAATTAATATAGCGCCAATAATTCAAGTTCGCAACGATGATAATCAAAATTGGCGAACGACTCACACTTTTAGTCAAAAAACATGAATAAAAACTTAGAGTTATCAAGGTTAATTTTACTGCCACAGACGAATACCAAGCTTTTTTCATCACAGATAATACACCTAGGCCTTTTCGCTAACTAATTCGAGCTAGCACAAGGCGAAAAGAGGTATTACACTACGCTTAATTATATCTTGATTAACTGAAGGACCCGCGAATGCTCGATCCGAAAAAAATTGAACAAGTTGCCCGCCAAATTCAAGGCGCTTTACCGCAAGGCGTACGCGATTTAGGTGAAGATTTTGATAAAAAACTGCGTTCACTGTTACAATCACAACTCGGCAAATTAGACTTAGTCAGCCGTGAAGAATTTGATATTCAAACTCAAGTCTTGTTACGCACCCGCGAAAAATTAGCAAAAATGGAGCAACGTGTTAGCGCACTTGAAGCCCATTTAAATGTAGAAGAAAAAACGTCTGAGTAATTAAATTGAAAAAGTGACACCGACTAAGGCGTCACTTTTGTTATTTGATATTCAGCTCGCGTTCAAGCAATTGAACAATATACTGGTTTTTAGAAACATTATGCTCAGTTGTTACCGCATTTAAATGAGCCTCCAAGCGGCTTGGGTAACGCAGCGTAAATGACTTTACCGTTTCTTGTTCTTTGAACGGGTTAATCCCTTCTTCTTGGCAGCCTTCGATGTATTCCGCTAAAGATATTCGCGCTTCTTTTTTTAACCCTTCAATGCTATCAGAGACAAAATCACAGTAACCACTTACATCTAAAAACTTACCACGAAACGCTTTAATTTCAGCTTCATAGATAACAGATGCAGGATGGCCGTCTATCGTCATCACATTACTGCTTTTAATCATATTCCACCCCTATCGTATTTTCTAACCACTCACGTAACCCGTTCACCGCACCTTTATCCAGTGTATTCCCTGGATGGGGCTGATGTGTCAGGAACAAAGAACTTTGTAAAACAAACCTGCGACGTGAACCACTTCCATTCTTTATAGTGCCGCCTGAATGCTCAACTAAACTTGTTACATCGCCCCACTTGAGCCCTGATTTAGGTGGAATTGTGAGTATATCCACCATCGTTTTACGGTGCTTCGAATCCAGTTCCCTCATTTTTATCATCGTCTATTCCATGACGTCATATTGTGACGTTAAAATCTAAAACAAAAAAAATATGACGTCAATATTTGACGCCATATTGATTTTAGATAAATAAAAACCTCACTTGGCTTGAAGTTCCATAGTGAGGTTTTTTTAATAGCTAATAATAAATTAACTGGTTTTCATGATGTTCTTGATGATATTCGTTGTCGAGATACCATCTTCGAAGTTAAGGACTTTAACTTCGCCTCCAGCAGCCCACACTTCAGCACTGCCCGCGATCTCTTCAGGGCGGTAATCCCCCCCTTTAACTAAGATGTCTGGCAGAACTTCTGCGATTAAGCGTTGCGGAGTGTCTTCTTCAAAAGCAACGACCCAATCCACTGCCCCCAAAGCCCCTAGAACGGTCATACGCTGTTCTAATGGGTTAACTGGACGTGTTTCACCCTTTAAGCGGCGCGTCGATGCATCGCTATTGACCGCCACAATCAAGCGGTCGCCCAATTTACGCGCATTGGCTAAATACGACACATGCCCTGCATGGAGAATATCAAAACAACCATTCGTCATCACGACACGTTCACCGCGCTGCCTTGCATTCTCAACGGCTTGTTTTAATTCACTTTCAGTCATGACACCAAAACCAGTATCAGCGCGACCCCGGATCGCATTTTCCAATTCAATTGGCGAAACCGTAGAAGTCCCTAATTTACCAACCACCACGCCAGCTGCGGCATTGGCCAATGCGCAGGCTTCATGTAGTGGGCGACCAGAAGCAATAGACGCAGCCAATACGCCAATAACCGTATCCCCTGCCCCAGTCACATCAAACACTTCTTGTGCCTGAGTAGGTAAATGCAATGGGGCTTCATCACGGCGGATCAGGCTCATACCTTGCTCTGAACGCGTAATTAATAGTGCTTTAAGCTCCAATGAGTGAAGCAGCTTCATGCCTTTTTCTTCAACGTCTTGGTTGTTTTTACATGGCCCAACAATCGCTTCAAACTCAGACATATTTGGCGTCAATAATGTTGCCCCACGGTAGCGTTCGAAATTGTTTCCTTTCGGGTCAATCAAAACGGGAACATTGGCCTTGTTAGCGAGCGCTATCATTTTCTCAACATGCGTTAATGCACCTTTTGCATAGTCAGACAGCACTAGCGCGCCAATGTGTGGCAGTGCTTGTTCTATGCGCTCCAGTACGGGGGCAACATCCACGTTTTCAAAACCTTCTTCAAAATCAAGGCGAATAAGTTGCTGATTACGTGAAAGTACGCGTAATTTAGTAATCGTTGGATGAGTGGGAATAGCGACAAAATCACAACGCACCTGCACCGCATTTAAATTTTCAGTCAGTGCTTTTGCCGCGTCATCAATCCCAGTTAACCCAACAAGACGTGAATTTGCCCCTAACGAGGCAATGTTCATCGCGACGTTAGCCGCGCCACCGGGACGCTCTTCTACCATCGTGACTTTAACGACCGGAACAGGGGCTTCTGGCGAAATTCGGTTTGCAGGACCATGCCAATAACGGTCTAACATCACATCACCAACCACCAGCACACCGGCTTGTTTATAATCCGGGAGAGTTACTTTCATCCTGCACTCCAGTTTTAAAAGGAAATCTAATAATAATTAGCAACAATACTAGCATATTGCGCTGTTTAGCTAAATAAAATGCGTTTGTTCCTTATTCCTCAAGCCATTTTTGCCAACTCGCTAAAACTTGTTCACGTTGTTGAGTAAATTGGTTTATTTCAACACGGCTTGGCAATGATTGTAATGCTAAGTGATGGAGTTCATTACGCATCGTGACATACGCTTGAGTTAAAGCATTCGCCTCATCTTCAGGCATGAAACCATATTGCGCCATTAGCTCGAAAATACGCACATTATCAGACCAACGTGTTAACACATTATTTTCTGCGGCAAAACGCAAAACTAAGTATTGCGCGATAAATTCAATATCGGTGATCCCACCTGGATCCGCTTTTAAATCGAACTCATTAGCTTGATGGCTTCCTAGGTGCTGATGCATTTTCAACCGCATATCACGCACTTGTTGCTGCAAGGTGTGAGGGTCTCTTGGCATACACAACGTTTCGTGGCGAGTTTGTATAAATTTCCGTTGTAAATCCTCATCACCAAACACCATTCGAGCTCGAATGAGTGCTTGATGCTCCCATGTCCAAGCATCATTTTTTTGGTAGTCATCAAATGATTGTATTGTACTGACTAACATCCCTGACTCACCGGAAGGCCTGAGTCGCGCATCAACTTCATACAACACACCAGAAGGGGTTCGAGTACTAAACAAATGGATAATGCGTTGAGCAACACGCAAGTAAAATTGGCGTGCATCAATGGAACGTTCGCCGTTGGTGACGACATCTAAAGGGCAATCGAAAAGAAAAACGAGGTCTAAATCAGAACCATAGCCCAATTCCCAGCCACCTAGTTTTCCATAACCTAATACCGCAAACCCATATTGTTTTTTGTCACTTTGCTCGAGATGCGCTGGCTCACCATAGCGTTTTACCATTTTTTGCCACGCTTGGTGTACCACTGCATCAATAATTGCTTCCGCAAGGTAAGTCAGATGATCACTGACTTTCATTACCGGTAAAACACCTGAAATATCTTCAGCAGCGATGCGTAATAATTGAGCCTGTTTGAATTGACGTAATGCTTCAAGTTGTTGTTCTTCGTCATCTTCAGGAACGCGCATTAAATATTGGCGTAACTCGTCACGGTAGGCCGCTAGTGGCAAAGGCTGGTATAAGGATTGAGGGTCGAGCAATTCATCAAGCAACAATGGGTGGCGCGCTAACTGCTCCGCTATCATGGGTGAAGCCGCACATAAACGAATAACGTGCGTCAAAACCTCATCAAATTCAAGCATTAACTCTAGGTAAGTTGTACGGCTAACAATGCTCAATAACAGTGGTGTGATGCGCTCAATGACTTGGCCTGCATCATCACGTTCACCGACTTTAGCCAATAATTTAGGCATTAATTCATCAAGAACATCCCGTCCACGAGGGCCAATGGTGCGTTTATTGAGATCATGGCGAAACATCACTATGCCGTGAATAATGCGTTGTGCAATATCTTCATTTTTAGAGGGCAAATAGGCGGCTAATTCTTCTTTCGATAATTCACTTTGCCACAGTGTGATATAAATTTCATCGAATGCATCGGTATTCTCAGTGTCATCTTCCTGGCCTATTTGCTCAGTGAATATTTGATGTACTGCCGCCATTTTCTGGCTCAAAAGTTGGTAAAACTCAGGCCAATCCGCAAACCCCATTCCCCACGCTAAGCGCGTTTGGTTTAAAGTATCTTCAGGGAGTGTTTGTGTCTGTTGGTCATCGATACTTTGCAGTAAGTTTTCGACTCTACGCAAGAAAAGGTAGCCATCTTGCAGGATATCAACTTGATCTTCAGTTAATAATGCAAGTTCTCGGATCCCTTGTAATGTTGAAAATAAGGATTGCGACTGTAAAACAGGTTCTCGCCCCCCTCGAATAAGTTGGAAAACCTGTGAAACAAATTCAACTTCGCGGATCCCTCCAGCGCCTAATTTGATGTTATTGACCAAACCACGACGCCGAACCTCTCGCTCAATCATATTTTTCATATTACGTAAGGATTGGATCACGCTAAAGTCGATATAGCGACGATAGACGAAAGGACGCAAAAGTTTTCGCAAACACGCCTCATAATGCAGGCTATCAGCCCCCATAATACGGGCTTTAACCATCGCATAGCGTTCCCAATCTCGCCCTTGTTCTTGGTAATAATCTTCTAGCGCAGAAAAACTAAAAACCAGCGGGCCGCTATCTCCAAATGGCCGTAAACGCATATCGACCCGATAAACAAAACCATACTCCGTCACTTGATCGAGTACGCGGATCAATTTTTGCCCTAAACGCGTAAAAAATTGTGCATTATCTAACTCTTTCCGGCCACCTTGGGTAACCCCATTTTCTGGATAAGCAAAAATCAGGTCAATATCTGAAGAAAAATTGAGCTCTCTGCCCCCTAACTTTCCCATCCCTAAAACCAATAGTGGCTGCGGTTTTCCTTCTGCGTTACAAGGGGTTCCCCATGACTGACTATATTCTTGATACAACCAGTCTCGCGCCGCAACAACCAAGGTCTCCGCCAATATACTGAGCTGATAAATCGTTTCTTCTTGCGTGCTTATTTCTAACACTTGCATCCATGCGCAGCGCACTAATATATAGTGGCGAAAGATGCGCAATACTCGCATCAAATGTTCTTCATGACTAACTGACGACAATTCTTGTGATAACCATGATGCATAACTTTTCCATTCATCCGCTTTCGGTGGCTGAGAACGAATTTCAAGTAAAAACTGTGAATGCGCGAGTACTTTCTTGAATGCAAAATCGCTGAAAGACAGCACCTGAATTTCTTGTTCGCTTAACGGCAGTAACTCGTGAGCCTGTTCCGTTATTCGGCTTAAAACGCGTTCACCTTGGCTTTGTAATAACTCAGGAAAAGCATGCATATTATCAATACCTTAATGGGCTTCTTGATAGGTTAAAGCACTTAACCACTGGATAAAGGCTAATTTACACTTTAACCACTGACTGCTATAGCAAAAATCCTCCGCACTGATGGTTTCATCGGCAATATCTGAACGTAATTGTTCCAGTGGCGTGTCATGGATAAAGTGAGGCACTGAATTTTGGTAATGCACTAAAAATGCCTGAACAAAACGTAAAAACTCACTGAAGCCTTGGCGTGCATTGCTGCTATTTGCTAACCAGTAGTCTTCATGCTGCTGGCAAAGTAATTGCATGTGCATTAATGACTTTTCTAAGGGTTGCTCTTCATAGTCAAACACCGAGTCAGGGCGAGCTAATGGCTCTTTTGACGGTGATAGCAATGAATATCCACGTGCAGCTTTGCTAAGTGATGACAGGTGCAGACCATCAATATCTGCAAATTTCTTTGCTAAATTGAGCACATCAGCAATAAAACCTTTTTTGAGTTCTAATTCAAACTCTTGAATAGGCAAATCCTTTGAACCTGCGGATATCTCACCTTGGTCGAAAACGACTTCTATTTCGCTATCTTCAAACGTGACTAACCATTTTTCACGCGTAAAATTCGTGCTGAAAAGGATATTTAATTCAGACTTAAGCTGTGAAATGTCAGTTCCTTCGGGCCAAATTTCAGCGGGTAATGCCGCTAAATCAAGCTCTGGCGAATCTATGTCAACGTTATATTCAGGCCGTTGATGCAAACCACCTACCGCCTGTCCTGCCGTTTTCATTGTCATTTCATAGCGGCCATCACAACCTCGGATACGTAAGCCCATATCCCACTGACGTAACTGCTTATTTGCCGTATCAAAGTAGATATTGGTTAACTTCGTCGGCTCACTGTATTGGTGAGACAATGTCGATAGACACTGTCGTACAGCCTCTATTGCGGAACTCTTAGCAGCAAGTTTGAGTTCAACCTCTACGTGGCTCATACATATCCTTATTTAATTATTTCACTTCACTCATATTACCCCAATCGAGCTAAGCTGAGAAAAGAAACTGTGCGATAAACAAAAATTCTACCTGTCATATTTCTTTCAGTGAGTTATATTAAAAACAAAGTAAAAACAAGGGTAATTTAGACAGTTAGGATAGTTCTCATTCTCCTTTAGACGGTAGAGACATCTGCGTTTAGGATTTGCACCCTCGCGTTTTACTCATTAGTATTCAAATAATATAAAACTCATTCACCATCAAAAGACTGTAAATACCATGCGAAAAATTCCATTATTATTAATTTCAATCATGGGGCTAGGCCTTTCCTTAAATTCACATGCAGCAGAAAAACGTTATGTATCAGATGATTTATCCACATACGTTCATAGTGGACCTGGCACAAAATATCGTATTGTAGGTACGCTCAATGCCGGGGAAGCGGTTGAACTGCTCTCCACAGATAACAAATTTGCACAAGTTCGCGATGAAAAAGGCAGAACGGTCTGGTTACCCGTTGAGCAACTCAGTAATACACCAAGTATGAAAACTCGCATTCCAGAACTTGAAGCTGAAAACCAAAAACTACGTCAACAGCTCGACAATATTGATAGCACGTGGAATACACGAACTGCAGATATGCAGCAAAAAGTCGCTGATAATGACAATATCGTCAGCCAACTAAAAGCTGAAAATGAAAAATTAAAAAATGAGTTGATCAAATCCGGCAAAAAACTAGAAATTGCTGAGGTCAACTTAGATGATCGCCGTCGTGAATTGATTTTACAATGGTTTATGTATGGTGGTGGCGTCGCTGGTGTTGGCTTAATTTTAGGTTTGATTTTACCGCACATTATTCCACGTCGTAAAAAACGTAATGATGGTTGGATGTAATTGAGGCCATTCAAATGAAAGTCTATCTCGTGGGGGGGGCTGTACGTGACCAACTTCTTGGTCTACCTATTTCAGATAGGGACTACGTGGTGGTTGGCACAACACCCGAGGCAATGCTATCTCAAGGTTTTCAACAAGTCGGAAAGGATTTTCCTGTTTTCCTACATCCAAAAACCCATGAAGAATACGCTTTAGCCCGAACAGAACGTAAAACTGGCGCGGGCTATACTGGCTTTAGCTGCTATAGCGCTCCCGATGTCACCATTGAAGATGATCTACTACGTCGCGATCTAACAATTAACGCGATAGCACAAAGTGGATCAGGCGAAATTGTTGACCCATTCCAAGGCGTAAAAGATCTCAACAACCGTATTTTACGTCATGTTTCTGACGCATTTTCTGAAGATCCTTTACGGGTCTTACGGGTTGCGCGATTTGCCGCTCGCTACTTTGAACAAGGTTTTACGATTGCGCCTGAAACATTGGCATTAATGCAAAAAATGGCCGTAACAGGGGAATTATCTCACCTCACCGCCGAGCGCGTTTGGACAGAAACCGAAAAAGCACTGAAATCAAACTCCCCACAGATTTATTTTGACGTTTTACGCCAATGTGGTGCTTTAGCCGTTCTTTTTCCTGAAGTTGATGCACTATTTGGTGTCCCAGCCCCTGAAAAATGGCACCCAGAGATTGATACTGGCATTCACACCCTAATGGTAATGAAAGTGGTTACCGAGCTATCTAACAGTGTGGATATTCGCTTTGCTGCCTTATGCCATGATTTAGGTAAAGCGCTGACACCACCGGATGTTTGGCCAAGTCACCCAAACCACGGTGAAGCAGGTATCCCATTAATAGAAGCACTCTGCGCAAGATTAAAAGTGCCAACTACCGCTCGGGACTTAGCCCGTCTAGCGGCTCGCTATCATGATAAAATCCATATTATCAATAAATTACCTGCTAATGAGCTCATTGCGATTTTTGATGGGCTTGATAGCTGGCGTAAACCAGAACGTATAGAACAACTCAGTTTAATCAGCGAGGCGGATGCAAGAGGTCGATTAGGCCTTGAACAACAAGCCTATCCACAAGGACGGTACTTCAGGCAAGCTTTTTCCATTGCACAATCCGTTGAAGTAAAACCAATTATTGAACAAGGCTTTCAAGGCCCTGAAATCCGTCAAGAACTTACGCGACAACGTATTGAAGCCGTTGCAGGTTGGCAGCAACAACAAATCATCTAACACTCATAAAGCTGGCGGCTGAACACCGCCAGTCATCATTTAAGCGCTTTTCACACCTCTTTCGATAACAACCCCAACCTGCTTGGCTCGCGCCACGGCTCCCGGCTTAGCGACCTTAATACGAACCCATGGGCTAGCAAATTGTGTCATCAATAATTGTGCAACTTCTTCAGCAACACGTTCTACTAACCCAAACTTGTTATTCCCTACATGAGCGAGGATAGCCTGACTAACCTTGGCATAATCTAGGCAATATTCTACATTATCGCTCATAGACGCGCGTTTGTTATCCCATCCCATTTCGATATCGAGCACGAGTTTCTGTTCAATATCTTGTTCCCAGTCATATACACCAATCGTGGTGATGACTGATAATTGCTCAATAAATACGATATCCATCACGTCATTTTCTCATTTATGTACTGAATTGATACCACTTCAGCAAAAATATGCGTATTATCCAAGACTGAAGTGAATTTATGGCCTTAACCGTTTTGGAGTTAGCTATGAGTGCAACCGCGCTTGGCATGATAATCTTCGCCTATCTTTGCGGCTCAGTTTCGAGTGCGATACTGATCTGCCGTTTGGCGAGACTACCCGACCCCCGTCAACACGGCTCTGGTAACCCTGGTGCAACTAACGTATTGCGTGTAGGCGGTAAAGCCGCCGCTGCCGGGGTACTCATTTGTGACGTATTAAAAGGGATGATACCCGTTTGGCTTGCTTATTATTTAAATGTGCAGCCATTCTATCTTGGCTTTGTTGCAATTGCAGCCTGTCTTGGGCATATATATCCCATTTTCTTTCGTTTCAAAGGCGGAAAAGGTGTAGCAACTGCATTTGGCTCAATTGCCGCTATTGGTTGGGATCTTTCTGGTTTAGTCGCAGGGACATGGTTACTTACAGTATTGCTTAGTGGTTATTCATCACTCGGCGCGATTGTCAGTGCCTTACTTGCTCCCTTTTATGTTTGGTGGTTTAAACCTGAATTCACCTTCCCTGTTGCCATGTTGTCTTGTTTAGTGTTAGTCCGCCATCACGGTAATATACAACGCCTTTGGCGCGGCCAAGAAAGCCGTATTTGGCAAAAACTGAAAAACAAAAAACAAAAAACCAATAAAGAAATAGCCCAAGAAGCCAAAGAGCAAGAACAAGATGACTGATCGTTACATTTGATTTTTCCCTAAGAAGAGCTGATTTCAGCTCTTTTTTTATGCTATTTTGCCTTGTTTAAAATTTCCCAAAAAAGCCCATCAATAACAACAGCGCGATATCCCTCCTTAAAACTGTACTGGTAGCAATTTGTGCTGCGTTACATTTTAGCCATAACTAGCGCACACTTTTAAAGAAAAGTTAAATTATTGCAAAATTATTACTAAGGAATATTTAAAAGCTGTCGACTATATAAAAGGAAAATTAAACAATAATAATGGTATTGTAATGAGCAGAACCCCTTATATCACTCAAAATGAATATGTGTTAGATGAAAATATCACATTGATGACAACTAGCGATCTGCAAGGAAACATTGTTCACGCTAATGATTTCTTTGTCCAAGTTAGTGGTTATGAATTAGATGAGTTATTAACACGTCCGCACAATATTATCCGCCATCCAGATATGCCCAAAGAAGCTTTTGCCGACATGTGGGCAACACTTAAAAAAGGAGAACCTTGGACTGGTATTGTAAAAAACCGTCGGAAAAATGGTGACCATTACTGGGTTAGAGCCAATATCATCCCAGTGGAACGCAAAGGTGTCATTACGGGCTATATGTCCATTCGAACCCGTGCAACACGCCAAGAAATTGCGACAGTAGAACCGCTCTATACCGCAATGAATGAAAATAGAAGTAAACGAAAAATTTTTAAGGGAATTGTACTTTCTAAAAAAATACCGTTTCACTTTTCTATATGTTCAACACGCTGGCGTATCCGACTCGTCATGAGCCTGTTGTTTATTCTTTGGCTCATCATGGCAAGCGTTGTTTTGCAACCAATCGGATCCCTTTTAATCATGAGCATCTGCACATTTATCACATTACTGGTCGGTAATGTGATATTTGAAAAAATGCTCGCCACACCATTGGAAAACATCACCCAACAAGCACTTGGTATTGCACGAGGAAATCAACATAGCGTTAACCATATGCAACGTACAGATGAAATTGGCTTAGTATTACGCGCTATAGGGCAACTTGGACTGGTTTGCCGCTGGCTAATCAAAGATGTCTCCGAACAAGTTGATAACGTCCGCAAAGGCAGTGAATCTTTAGTCTCCGATTGTGGTGAATTAGAAACGCATACTCAGCAAACCGTCGGTTATATGCAACAAACCGTTGCGACCATGAACCAAATGGCTGTTTCTGTAAAAATGAATGCCGATAATACAATCCAAGTTGATCAGCTTTCTAATACCACTAGCGAAACCGCAGTAAATGGCGGTGCAATGATGGAAGCTGTTGTCGATACCATGAATGAGATTGTTAATAGTACCAGCAAAATCAATTCCATTACGGATGTGATTAAAGACATCGCATTTCAAACTAATATACTCGCGTTAAATGCCGCTGTAGAAGCCGCTCGTGCAGGTGAGCAAGGCAAAGGCTTTGCTGTTGTCGCAAATGAAGTACGCAGCCTCGCAAGCCGTAGTGCAAGCGCAGTTAATGATATTCGCGAATTAATTAATGATTGCGAAAAGAAAGTCAATTCAGGGAAAAATCAAGTAAATACGGCAGGGGACACCATGAAGGAGATTGTTGACCAAATACAGAATGTCACGCAATTGATTACCCATATTAGCCAAGCAACCTCTGAACAAGCAGCTGGGATCGCCGATATTACCCAAGCGGTAAGTGAGCTCGAAACCATCACACAACAAAGCACATTACTGGTAGAGCAAAGTACAGAGACATCAAATATGGTAAAAGCTCGTTCAAGCAGGCTTGAAGATGCGGTCGTTGTCTTACACTAATCGTTGTTTTACATTAATATTTAGTTGAAAAGTAAAAGGGCTGTCACCCAGCCCTTTTTATCAAAAACATAAACTCATCAGCGATGTTATTTTTCTAACGGTGGCAATTCCGCCAGTGGCCAGCGCGGGCGAACTGTTACACCAAGCCCTGTCGTTGACCCACCTTTAAGGCGAATAAGCCCCGCTAAAGCAATCATCGCGCCGTTATCCGTACAGAATTCAGGGCGCGCATAAAAAACTTCACCGCCGCGCTGTTTAAGAACGTCTTCCATTTTAGCTCTGAGTGCGCGGTTAGCACTAACGCCCCCCGCCATCACTAAGCGTTTAAACCCTGTTTGTTCTAAAGCGCGTTTGCATTTAATTGCTAGAGTATCTACCACGGCATCTTCAAAGGCTCTCGCAATATCTGCTCGGGTTTGGTCGTCATCCGCATTTTCACGAATGGTATTGGCTGCAAAGGTTTTTAACCCTGAGAAGCTAAAATCAAGCCCTGGCCTGTCTGTCATTGGGCGAGGAAAAACAAAACGGCCCGCAGTACCCTGCTGCGCCATGCGAGATAGCACAGGGCCGCCAGGGTAGTCTAAACCTAATAATTTCGCTGTTTTATCAAACGCTTCACCTGCCGCGTCATCGATGGATTCGCCAAGTAGCTCATACTCACCAATTCCCGTCACACTGATAAGCTGGGTATGCCCACCAGAAACCAGTAATGCAACGAAAGGAAATTCAGGGCTTTTCTCTTCTAACATTGGAGCCAATAAATGGCCTTCCATGTGATGAACCGCCACGGCTGGAACATTCCATGCAAAAGCTAATGAACGCCCAACGGTTGCACCTACCATTAAAGCCCCTACCAAACCTGGGCCCGCAGTATAAGCGACAGCGTCGATATCTTGGCTTGTTAAATTAGCTTCTTTCAGCGCGGCTTGAATTAACGGCACTGTTTTGCGAATATGATCGCGCGAAGCCAATTCAGGCACGACACCACCGTAATCTGCATGAACTTTAATTTGGCTGTATAATTGATTGGCTAATAAGCCACGCTCATCATCATAAATTGCGATACCCGTCTCATCGCAAGAGGTTTCGATACCTAAAACACGCATTGCACTACCCTTGTTTATTGCATAACCGCAAGTCTATCACTATTTTCGCGCAATCGCGTAATTAATGTTGGTAAAAGGCTGACTTTCCTGACTGTATAGTCTATAATCAGTCCCCTGTAATAAAAAATTTCGTGTGGCTAATTCTCATTATTATCTGGTTTTGTTTGCTTTTTCATCGAATGAACTGCAAATCAGGTAATCTTGTGTGATTCAATTTTATACGGCACTTTACAAACCCGTACTCATTGAAGTAAAATTCCGCACCATTTTAAATGAAGGCTGGTGAATCAGTACCAGCAACAAACCGATTTCTATTGAGGTGAGAGGCACATGCCGGTAATTAAAGTACGTGAAAACGAGCCATTCGACGTTGCACTGCGTCGTTTCAAACGTTCCTGTGAAAAAGCAGGTGTTTTAGCTGAAGTTCGTCGTCGTGAATTCTATGAAAAACCAACGACTGAACGTAAACGCGCTAAAGCATCAGCTGTAAAGCGTCACGCTAAGAAACTGGCTCGCGAAAACGCACGCCGTACTCGTCTGTACTAGTTGTTTGCAGTGAAAACTGCATTCATTACAGACGATAGCTAATACAAAACGTTGGTTTCTCTCGTAGTCACTTAGTTTTTGTAGTAGTAAATAGCTAAGCAGTTAAAGGCCGTGCTTTCCTCAAGGAAGCGCGGCTTATTATCGTTCATCAACAGGCGAAAAAGAGGCTTATGGCTGGACGAATTCCGCGTTCATTTATCAATGACTTGTTAGCAAGAACTGACATCATTGATTTAGTAGATGCAAAAGTCCCATTAAAAAAACAGGGTAAAAACCATCACGCTTGTTGTCCGTTCCATAATGAAAAAACACCTTCTTTTACCGTAAACGGTGAAAGACAATTTTATTACTGTTTTGGTTGTGGTGCTCACGGCAACGCTATCGATTTTTTGATGAATTATGACAAACTCGATTTTGTCGAAGCTATTGAAGAATTATCTGCACTGCATGGCCTTGATGTCCCTTATGAAAAAGGAACGGGTTCAAGCCAAATAGAACTTCATCAACGGCAAAATTTATATCAGTTGATGGAAAAAATTAATCAATTTTACTGTGCTGCCTTAAGTCATTCTTCGGCTAATAAAGCGAAAGATTATTTAAGCCAACGTGGTTTAAGCGCTGAAATTATTGAGCATTTTTCGATTGGTTTCGCCCCTGCGGGCTGGGACAATTTACTCAAAAAATTCGCTGTAAACCCAGAAAGTCGCAAACAGCTTGATGATGCAGGCATGTTAGTGACAAATGATAATGGCCGAATCTATGACCGTTTTAGAGAGCGTGTCATGTTCCCAATTCGGGATAGACGCGGTCGTGTAATTGCCTTCGGTGGGCGTGTGTTAGGGGATGCCCTTCCCAAATACTTAAACTCTCCCGAAACTGATATTTTCCATAAAGGTCGTCAATTATTTGGCCTCTATGAAGCAACACAAAATAGTAGTGAATTAGCGAAGTTACTCGTAGTTGAAGGCTATATGGACGTTGTTGCTCTCGCTCAGTATGACATCCGCTATGCGGTTGCCTCACTTGGCACATCAACAACCTCTGAACATATTCAGCTACTTTATCGTTCAACAGATACAGTTATTTGTTGTTATGATGGCGACCGCGCTGGCCGAGAAGCGGCTTGGCGGGCACTGGAAACAGCACTTCCCTATCTAACGGATGGTCGCCAGCTGCGCTTTATGTTTTTACCCGATGGTGAAGACCCTGATTCATTAGTGCGTAAAGAAGGCAAAGAGACTTTTGAGCAACGCATGAAAGATGCTCAAACCCTTTCCGCCTTTTTATTTGATTCACTTGTGCCTCAGGTAGATTTAAAAACGCAAGAAGGGAAAGCAAAATTTAGTAAACTGGCTATCCCTTTGATTAAACAAATACCTGGTGAAACGCTGCGCCTTTATATGGCACAAGAGCTAGGAAATTTTATTGGTATACCGGATATTTCTCAAGTTCTTGCTATGATTGATAGAGAGAGCACAGAACAAGTTAACTATCAGGCGCCCAAATTAAAACCAACCACAATGCGAATACTTATCGCGCTGTTGGTACAGAATCCGAACTTTTCGGAGCTTGTTCCCTCATTAGAGGGGATCGCCCATATTCAAATGCCGGGGCTTTCTCTATTTCAGGAATTGGTTGATGTTTGCCGTTCCACCCCCGGAATGTCAACTGGGCAGTTGCTAGAGCGTTATCGTGATAATAAATTTTCGAAACAGCTTGAAAAACTAGCAACGTGGAACGATATAGAAATAGAGGAGATAGCGGAAAATACCTTTATAGATGCGTTAAACCATCTATTTAATAGCGCACTCGACGAACGTTTTGACTATTTGATAGCAAAAGAACGAACTGAAGGGCTGACCCCAGAAGAGCGCGAAGAAGTCCGCTTAATCACTCTTTCAAGAGTGAAAACATAATCTAACCCAAAACAGAATTAATATTTTAAACGGCTTAAGTGCCGATAAACACAAGGCAAATGCCTGTAAAATGCTACGAAAATAAAGGGCGTAGCGAATAATAAATATTCCCTTTGTATGTTCTTGTTGGCCGAATGTTTCGCCGACCGACACCAATTAAAATACTCAGAAGTGTGGATACCGTCTTATGGAGCAAAACCCGCAGTCGCAGCTTAAGCTACTCGTAACCAAGGGTAAAGAGCAAGGTTACTTAACCTATGCCGAGGTCAACGACCATCTGCCGGAAGATATCGTCGATTCAGATCAAATTGAAGATATCATTCAGATGATTAATGACATGGGCATCCAGGTCATGGAAGAAGCACCTGATGCCGATGATTTAATTTTGGCTGAAAATACTTCCGATACTGATGAAGATGCAGCAGAAGCCGCTGCACAAGTGCTGTCCAGTGTTGAAAGTGAAATCGGCCGTACAACCGACCCTGTCCGCATGTATATGCGTGAAATGGGTACCGTCGAGCTTCTCACACGAGAAGGCGAAATCGACATTGCAAAACGCATCGAGGATGGTATTAATCAGGTTCAGTGCTCTGTTGCTGAATATCCTGAGGCTATCACCTATCTTCTTGAGCAATATGACCGTGTTGAAGCAGGAGAAAGCCGTTTATCTGATTTAATCACCGGCTTTGTTGACCCTAACGCGGAAGAAGATCTTGCACCAACAGCAACTCACGTTGGCTCTGAATTACCACAAGCAGAGCTTGATAAAGATGATGACGAAGACGAAGAAGATGAAGACGGCGATGACAGCGATAGCGATGACGATAACAGCATCGATCCTGAATTAGCGCGTCAAAAATTCTCTGATCTTCGTGAGCAATATGAAAAAACGCGTCAACATATTAAACAATATGGCCGTAGTGATGCGAAAACGGCAGCCGCTATTGAGCAGCTTTCCGAAGTATTTAAAGAATTCCGTTTAGTTCCTAAGCAATTTGACTACTTGGTCAATAACATGCGTGAAATGATGGACAGAGTTCGCTTACAAGAGCGTACCATCATGAAACTGTGTGTTGAACAATGTAAGATGCCGAAGAAAAACTTCATTACTTTATTTAGTGGTAATGAGACCAGCGAAACTTGGTTAACTGCTGCAAAAGCAATGAACAAGCCTTGGTCAGAAAAACTACTTGAAGTTGAAGAAGAAATTCTACGTTGCCTGCAAAGACTGCGTCAAATTGAAGAAGAAACGGGTCTGACAATTGAACAAGTTAAAGATATCAACCGTCGTATGTCTATCGGTGAAGCGAAAGCACGCCGTGCGAAGAAAGAGATGGTTGAAGCAAACTTACGTTTGGTAATTTCTATCGCTAAGAAATACACCAACCGTGGCTTGCAGTTCCTTGACCTGATCCAAGAAGGTAACATCGGCCTGATGAAAGCCGTTGATAAGTTTGAATATCGCCGTGGTTATAAGTTCTCAACTTATGCAACTTGGTGGATCCGTCAGGCTATCACGCGTTCAATCGCTGACCAAGCACGTACTATTCGTATCCCGGTTCACATGATTGAAACTATCAACAAACTGAACCGTATCTCTCGTCAAATGCTGCAAGAAATGGGCCGTGAGCCATCGCCAGAAGAATTGGCAGAACGCATGCTAATGCCGGAAGATAAAATTCGTAAAGTACTGAAGATTGCTAAAGAACCTATCTCTATGGAAACCCCTATTGGTGATGATGAAGATTCACATTTAGGTGATTTTATTGAAGATACAACTTTAGAACTACCTTTAGACTCTGCAACGTCAGAAAGCTTACGCTCTGCAACTCACGAGGTGTTAGCAGGCTTAACCGCTCGTGAAGCAAAAGTGCTACGTATGCGTTTTGGTATCGATATGAATACTGACCACACCCTTGAGGAAGTCGGTAAACAGTTTGATGTTACCCGTGAACGTATCCGTCAGATCGAAGCGAAAGCATTACGTAAATTACGTCACCCAAGCCGCTCAGAAGTTCTGCGCAGTTTCCTTGACGAGTAATTAGTTGATTTATACCTAAAAACACCTGCTCCGGCAGGTGTTTTTTTATGTCCGTAACCTCAATATCAATTAATTCACTGATTTATACCTTGCCATCAGGCATAACGTAATCATTATGGCTACCGCTCCACCTAACATCGCTACATTAAAACCAGAAACAAAAGCTGACCGTGTGACTTGCTCAATAAAGGCAGATGGCATTGCTGAAGAAGTTTGAATCAAATGTTTGATTTTCTGTGTCGATAACATCCCAACCAACTTGTCATCCTGTAATAGCTGCTCTACAGCGCGATGTGTCATCAACGTTCCCAAAAGAGCAATACCGAGGGTCATACCTGTTTGCCTCAATGCATTCATAACAGCGGATGCAATGCCGGAATAGGCCTTATCAACACTCGCCATGACAAGTGCCCCAATTGCAGGGGTAGACATTCCCATTCCAGCACCCAAAATAAATAATGTTATCGCAATAGGTATATAAGGTGTCTCAGCGTTAACACGAGTTAATAATAATGAAGCCAGCGCGATTAAAATAAAGCCAAAGATCATCAGATTTCGCACGCTTAAATAGCGAGAGAGTTTACCGAAAGAGAATGAAAAAATAGCCATGGCAATAAACTCAGGTGCCATGCGGATCCCCGCTTCAAATGCCCCCCAGCCTTGGCCTTTTTGTAAAAATAGCGCAATAAAAAATACATTGCTGTAAGTTGCAAAACCCAACGCAAAAGAAGCCATATTATATTGAAAGAAAAATGGATTTTTTTTAAATAAAAAGAAAGGTAGTAATGGCCGAGCTACGTGGCGTTCAACCCAAATAAACCCTAAGAATGCAATAGTCGCAATGATTAACCCACTCAATGTGAAATAGCTACCCCAACCTTGCTCTCCTGCCTCAATTAAAGCAAAGGTTAAACCACCTAATGCAATGATACTTAAAGCTTGCCCCATCGGATCCAGTGCGGCTTTATCTGGATCTGAACTTTCTTGTATCCCTAGCCAGCCTAACAGGAATGTTAGCAATCCTATCGGGATATTGATTAAGAATATCGTTGTCCAATTGAAGCTATCGACTAAAAAGCCCCCTAAGATAGGGCCGATAATTAAGGAAAGTGCACTCACGGCTGACCAGATGCCAATAATTCTTATACGTTCAATATCATTCGAGAAAGCTTGCGTAATGATAGAAAGTGCCCCTGGAATTAAAGCAGCGGCAGCGATCCCTTGAATTACCCGTCCCGCAATCAACACGTGTGGCGATGTAGAAAATGCACAAATTGCAGACCCTAGAGTGAAAATAACAATTCCTGTTAGCCAAATTTTTTTACGCCCATAACGGTCGCTAATAGGGCCAACAGACAAGATCAATGCTGACAAACATAGTGCATAGGCGTCAATAACCCATTGTAGCATAGACATATTCGCATCGAGATCACGCCCAATAGCAGGTAGTGCAACGTTTACAATACTGATATCTAACGTTGCCATAAAAGTGCCCAAGCAAACAGCTAGGATCAAAAAAAGTCGTCTCATTTTTTATACCTCATCTTCGATCATAGTAGCATGATAATACTCGACCGACCGACGGTCAACGAAAATGAGAATAAATATCATCTATGAACTTATGCTGTCTGTTGGTGATAAAACAGTAATTACTCTGTTTTATCACCCTCATTTTATCTCATTTACACTACTGGAGTTTCATGCAAATAAACCCAGACACACTTTTCTGCTTCGACCCTGATACATGCAGCAGAAATTCTTAACGACTCAATACCGTTTATTTGCTGTTTTTCTTGATATTGAACCCAGCAATAACCATTGTCTTCGCGTAATGGCATCAGATTAATACACTCTGTTGTAAATAATGTTCGAGCCCCTACATTCTGACTGAATAACTGAGTCACTTCATTTAATCCAATACAATGGCCCTGGGTTGTAACCATTTTAAAGTGCTCATCGAAACTGGCTAATAGAGGAGCCAAACTTTTATCACCATTTCTCCCCATAAAAACATTCTCAATTAAGACATGTACGTCCACAACGCTTTGCAGCGCTCTTTCCATTGTTTCACTCATTTATTTTTCCTTGATCACTGAAATTAATGAAAGTAACCCGAGTATTGATGCGATAAGAAACGTATATTGATAGCGTAATAAATCACTCGAAAAAGTCGTTAGGCTAAATATAGAAATAAATATGACGGCACCCACACTAAATGCGACTTGCCGATTAATATTCCACAAAACGCTCCCTTGAAGTAAATCTTTGTCTTTGAAGTCCATCAACGAGCTAATTTGTGCAGTATTGGCGCTCAATCCACCACCCATCCCCATCAATAAATAAGCGATTATTAATAAATAGAGCTGACTTGAAGATGAAACCCAATAAAGCAGAAAAATACCAAGGCTATGTAATGTAATACCAATAATAAATAATTGTTTTTTCCCTATCTGCAAATAAAGGCGCCCACCAGTTAGCATTGATATCACCGCTCCCAATGCATATAGCACCATGAATAACCCTGTTTGTGCCGCACTGAATCCCATGTTCTCTTGTAGATTAAAAATATTGAGTAAATTAACCCCTGTAAAAATACCGGGAACAGCATAGTAAACAATAAAAGCGTTACGCAGATTGGCGTTTTTCAATAACTGAAAATTTAAAATAGGTTCTCGACATTTTTTTGCATATTTAAGATAAACAATAAATACAAGGACAGAAGTAGAAAAACTCACCAAAGCCAATAATAAATTGTGATAGTCATTATAAAAAGAGAATGATAATAATAAGCTTAATAAACTTAAACTTACCATTATTAACCCCAAAATATCTGGCTTTTCTCTTATTGTTTTCCCATCATTTTTTATCCAAACCCAGGCAAGTACGGCCGTTAGCAATGAAAAAGGTAAATTAGCATAAAAAACCCAATGCCAAGATAAAGAATCAATAATTAAACCACCAATGGCAGGTGAGAATGCAGGCGCAATTAACGCGACTGTCATAATCAATGTTGATATACGCTGACGATCATTATTTGGAAATAATGCAAAAACGAGTGCCTGACCTACAGGAATTAATAACCCTCCCGCGGCTCCTTGGATAAAACGCCAAAAAATTAAACTATAAATTGAATCACTGCTCCCACTGAACCAAGCTGCAACAGAAAAGAGCAACATGGAATAGCAAAGTAGCTTTTGATTACCTAGCCTGCCTGCTAGCCATAAACTGATGGGCATCACCAGAACTAAACCTAAAATATAACCATTGGCAACCCAAGCAACTTGAGATTGGCTCGCTGAAAATGACGATGCAATATCAGGTAATGCTATCGCTGACATAAAAATATTAATACAATCAATAAAGAAACCGAGTAAAAATACTGTGGCGATTTTGTATCGATAAGTCATGGACTTCCTCCGGTGGCAAAGAATAGATTTAAGTACTTTCTTTGTCGATACAAGGGAGGTAACATGATTGTTTAATAAAAAAGAACAATAATTGTCATTATGCAAAAAAATCTCAAAAAGATTATCAGCTTTCTACAAGTTGTTGACTCCGGTTCATTCACGAAAGCCGCAGATATTTTAGGACTAAGCCGCTCTATGGTTAGTGTGGATATCAAACAATTAGAAGCTCAGCTCAATGTAAGCTTGCTAACACGAAATACGCGGAATATTGCATTAACAGAAGTGGGAAAACATTTCTATGACGACTTTAAACGTATTCAAAGTCAAATAGATGAAGCTTTTGAAAGAAGCCAAAATTTAGGCACTAATATTGCCGGTTTGCTGCGTTTTTCATCAACGAGTGAGTTTGGCCAACGTTTTATTTTGCCACTACTTCCTGAATTTTGCCGTCTTTATCCTAAGCTACGGTTACAATATTCATTTAACTCATCCTTAGACGACCTGATCACAGAAAAACTCGATTTATCCATTCGATTAGGCAACCTAAAGAACTCATCTCTTAAAATGAAGAAACTGGGTGAATATGAAATTTACTTAGTCGCCACCCCGGAATTTATAGAAAAACACCCAATAAAACAACTCACTGATTTAGCAAATGTTCCATGGATTAACCATGCCCTATTAAACTGGCAAGATCCGCAATATTTTTTACAGAACTCAAAAAATGAAAAATATTACTTACCTCTAATTAAAAACCAATATGAGTCTAATTCTGCCGCCGTTATTCACCATATGGTGTTAGCTTCTTTAGGTATTGCAATATGCCCTGCTTGGATGGTTGATGACGACTTGCGGTATGAACGCTTAGTTCATGTATTACCTGAATACCATTTACCTAAACAAAATATTCAATTACTTTATCCAAATACTCTTGTTTTACCGGCTAAGACACGTGCTTTTATTGATTACTTAGCTGATAAATTAGCTGTAAATAAATAAAAATATAGAGATAGACAGGTTAAATGTTTCAAAAATTTAGTTTCTAATCGACCATAGAATAAAAGCTTATCCTTCTCGTTGGTAATGCCTATTATGCCTTCCATGGCATAATAGTTTGCTTTATTTCTTAGATGCTAAATAATCTTGCAGAGTACCTTCCGGTTTTTTCTTACAAAACTCAACAATCTGAGGGACTTCAGCAACACTTTGCTCTGTTAGCGCAACATAATCCCCACCTTTAAATTGCGTTTCTTGGTTTGTTACCCATAACGCAACAGGTGCCCAACTTTGAGGATCTAAATTAATAAATTGCTGGCAAGTCATATTTTCAGGTGTAACCGTATTTTTGTCTGCTGCCATTGAGTTAAATGAAATTGTAGACACTGCAAATAATACGCTAGATATAATAACCTTTCTCATTTTGAACTCCATTGAAAATTTAAAATATAGAATTATGTGGCTAGCTATTATTAGCATATTATTTATATAAATTATATATTCTAATTTTGATGATTAAATTTATACTGAATTAAAAATAGAATAACAAACAATAAGAACAATAAATTACAAATGACAACTTAATTAGAGCATCAATATAAGATTTGTTTTTATAGAAAAGCCACTTATAAAAAGTGGCCATAAATATTTAACTATATTACTTTTACTTCCATCTCTGCAGGGTCTTTAATTGGTTCATTTACACAAAAGAAGTATGACTCAGAAGACATAAACATCATATCTAACCGATTAAAAATTTAATTTAAAATAAGTATCTAAGATAATAAAAACATGATTTACCATCTTGATACTTATACTTCAAAAGGCGAAGGGTGACTTTGTCTATAAACTCACCCAAAACACCCCTGTTTCTCGGATCTCTGTAAATTGATTTTGAAATTCGACTAAGTTTTGTTCTGGATTTAATGCGCTAAATCGTTCTGGATGCATAAATTTAGCCATAGCTTCAATGGCAAATATATTCATCGGGTTGTTGTAAAAATTATGGTAAATCGCCATAACGCGCTTTTCTTTAACTGCCGTTAATGATGAGATCCCTTGTCTATCCATTAATACTGATAACTGCTTCTGCACGTTAGCTTTATTTGCATTATATCCTAAGCTTACTGCGAGCGAGCGACGATTAAAGTTGTGCCAATCGGCGCCTGTCAGTAAATAATATTCTGGGTTTAATGTAATAATATTCTCAATGGAACTTTCAGCCCCTTTTGCAGGGAAGCTATCTGCAACAAGATTATTTCCGCCTGCCAGGGCCGCTAAAGAACCGTAACCTGAACGACCATAAAGTTGACAACAATTATCGCTAAATAACCCTGCATTCGCTTCAATCAAGACAGTTGGAAATGGCTGAGATAATTGGCTTTCAATCGCATCTAATTTTTCGTGGTACAGCTTCGCAAATCGTTCCGCTCTTTCTTGTGTTCCTAATAATTCACCTAATAATAAAATACTTTTTGGCGTGTTTTTCGCGATATCCATTCGAAAATCAATAAAAATGACTTGGATACCAGCGGCTTCAAGTTGCGGTAAAATTTGGCTATCACGCATCGCACCATAATTAGCCTTATGCATAATTACCACATCAGGCATTAACTCGATCAGTTTTTCAACTTGGAGACCGGCTTCACGAGTTTTCTTTAACGTTGGAATTTGGCCTAATTCAGGCAACACACTGAAATAAGCTTGTTTTAAATCTGGTGCGTATTGTGTAAGCGAATCACTCCAACCCGTGATACGAGATATCCCACTTTTACCCGCAGCAATATCTACTGGCAAAATATCACGGCTATCCACCAGAAATAACTTTTCAACGGGAAGATTAACTGTGACTTCACGGCCTTGTAAGTCGGTGATCACCGTTGGCGTTTTTGCCTGCCCCCAAAAGCTTAGTAAGCACAATAATCCTGTGAGAAATAATTTCATGGAAAATCTTTTACCTTAAATTTAAAAAGGTTGGTATGAATAAAGCCACTGTAAAGTGGCTTCAAACTGCTGCCAAATATATTATGTTTGGCAGCAAGTCGAATAGGTTTTGAAAATAAACTAGAACGTCACACTGTAATTCAGAGCAAAGGTTCGACCACGGCCTTTATAATCGTACAGGTTTGCAGCACCGTATTTAGGGCTATATAAGCTTTGTGCTCGTTGCCCCCAAATTGTGGAGTAATTTTTATCCAGTAAGTTTTCAACTGCAAAACTGACTTTACCCACTGGCAACATATAACTTCCTAATAAATCAACGGTATTATAGCCATCAAGTTTCTTACCAGCCGCATCCGTTAAATTGAACGTTTGCTGGCTTTGTAAACGTAGTGCCCAGTCATTCGGCTCCCAACCAATATAGGCATTCACTTTTGATGGGCTCGCGAAATCAACGCTCCATTTTTCCCAACTACCATCCACTTTAGTTTCTGATTTTTGTAGATTGAAGTTACTTCCAACACTCCAATCTGAATCAGCAAAGAAGTAATCCACAGCACCTTCTACCCCATAGATACGGCGTTTATCGGTTTTCATATAGATGCTCATGTCATCTTTATTAATGCCGTAGCTTCTATCAGATAATGAATAATAGGTAGCAACTTGCGTGCGCAGGTTTTCCCCTGTGTAGCGCCATCCTAACTCAAAGGAGTTAACCTTGATTCCTTTTACCTTGGTATCATTAATGTTAACGCTTTTATTTAGATGATAGTGGCCATTGGCATCTGGAGTCTTCGCATAGTCACCAGTTCCGTAATACTTAGCAATATCAGGAATTTCAAAACCTTGAGAGAAATTAAACCATGTTTGTTGCTCTTCGGTTAGGTTAACCAGCAGCCCTGCGTTAAACAGTAAGTTGTTGTAATCCGTTTTCCCACCCGGTACTGCATCGGCTGATTTGCCTTTGCCGTTAGCAATGGCTTCTTGCTGTGCATAACCAATAAAATCATCCACTTTATTTTCTGTGTACTGATAACGCACACCACCGCTTAACGTGAACATTGGCGTAATGTCATAACTACTTTGTAAAAATGTCGCCATATTCGTCGTGGTATAGCTTGGATAGCGGCCAATTTGGAAAGCTTTAGTTAAGTCCATTCCCCCGGATTCTTTCGCTTTATCTAAATCAAAAAACATTTGGTTCGCGCGAAATTGCTCATGCTCTGCATCCACACCATAAGTTAACGTTAATTCATCGATAGGTTGGCTATTGAACGTCAGCTTAGTTCCATAAAAATTGGTTTTTTGATCCGATGAGCTGATACTTGTAACATCTTTGCCTGTAAGGGTTGGGAAGGGATAAAACTTTTGTGATTCATCACGATAATAAACCTGTGCAACAAAATCCTGCCCAAATACATCTGCATTTGAATATTGTAAGTTGAGCAAATTACGCTCAGTTCCCGGCAAACGGTCAGAACTTAATTTACTGCTGTTATAAGCATCACCTTGCCCTTTAACCGCGGAAAAATTTTTTCCTAAATAGAGGCCGTGTTTACCATCAGACTCACTTTTATAATGCTGATAAACAGCTTGAACCTGTTGTTTTTCATCGATTTTGATAGTACCTGATGCCATCACATCCAAGCGATCAGAAAATTGTAACCCTGTTTGGGTATTATCGATATTAATCGCATTACCTTTACCATCATACCAACCGCCATAGCGTTGATAAGCAACAGAAACACGTCCGTGAGCGTTCTCGTTACCACCACTTACTGCTGCAGCAATATTTTCATCGTGATCTTTACCATTGTTAAAGCCTGTTTTTCCACCTAATTGAAGGGAAACTTGTTTTTCTTCTTGGCCTTTTTTCGTCACAATATTAATCAAGCCGCCGCTGCTACCGCCACCGTACATCGCCGTAGCACCTGAAATAACTTCGATATGGTTAATATTAAAAGGATCGATGGAGTCTAATTGGCGGCTATCACTACGAGAAGAGTTAAGGCGTACCCCATCAACCATCACAATCATTGAACGGCCACGCATATTCATGCCATAGTTTGTCCGCCCTTGGCCGCTGACACTCATTCCTGGAATAAGCTGCGCTAAAATATCTTTTAATTCTTTTCCACCTTCAGCTTGCTGCTCAATTTCAGCATTATCAATCACCCATGTGGTTTGTGCCATTTCTGAAACCGATTTATAGCCACGTGTAGCGGATACGGTTATGGATTCTTCTTTTTTATCAACGGCAAATACAGAGGGAGAAATAAAAGGGAGAACGCAAGGGGAGATAATAAAAAAATGCTTTATTTTCATTAAATTAAACCTTTACATTATTAGAATTGCTGTTATTGAATCTAAAAAATAAATCACAATGCATAATTAAATTACTGTTTATTATTTTATCAAATAATTATTAACAACAGTAACTAAGAATCAAGATAAATATAAGAATTATTATTATTAACAACAAAAAATGAAAGGTTATTCAGTACTAGTCACGCATCCTTGCGCAAAGCCTTCCTATTAATTACTTCACGCTAACGACAGCGATATAATTCAATTTTCCACGATTTTGCCGAAAATGACGGAACATACGCAAAAATTGGGGACGATTTTCTTTCTTCAATGCATTACGGACAATCTTTAATGCACCGAATATACCTTCATCGTAAATCAGCCCTTTTGGTGATAGCAACGTCATTGGCCCTGTATGAGATACCACTTGCTGGAAACCCGCTTGTTGAAATAATTCCACCCATTGTGTCTCAGGTAATGGCTGCGCTTTGACATTAATCGCCTGCTGCATTTGAGAAACCACATTTTGTACCGCTTGGGCATCCTTAAATGCAATATCGTGGGTTAATAGACAGCCCCCCGGTTTTAGTACTCGATAATACTCCTGCAATAACTTCGCTTTCGCTTTATCACCATACATGGTCAGCATGGCTTCATTAATGACCACATCAAAGCTGTTATCTTCAAATGGTAATTTTGATGCATCCGCCATTTGGATTGTCACTAAATCTGTTAACCCTTTATTCGCCACATTTTTTTGTGCTTGAGCGAGCGCCTGCTTATCCATATCAATACCCGTAATATGGCAATGAAATTGGGAGGCTATTTCAATAGCTGTGGTTCCCATATTACACGCGACTTCAAGAACTTGGCTGTTCTTGTGTAACCCTGATTGGCTAAGTAGCCACTCGGTGGCTTCTTTTCCCCCTGGGCGTAGGCGTTTTTTTCCCAAGCGCGCTAAAAATTTGTGCCCAGCTTCATGGGCGGTAAATGATTGGTCCATTCGCACCTCCAAGCTAGTGTGTACAAGCCGTTTCAGGCTCACGTAACATAACTAACAACATTTTTGCGGGCTCTAGCGCATCTACCGCATGAGGAATATTGGCGGGCATTCTGACAATTTCCCCCGGTTTAGCCATCACAGGCTTTCCTTCGATGGTGAGTTGTAAACTCCCTTCAACAACCATTACAATAGCGTCAAAAGGGGCGCTGTGTTCAGATAGCGCTTGGCCTTTATCAAAAGCAAATAAGGTGATATTTCCCCCGCCATTCTTCGCTAATACACGGCTAGCAATCCCCTGTTCAGTATAATTAATTAACTGGTTGATAATCAGCGCTTCTGCGGGTGTTATAGTGTTACTGCTTACTGTGTTATTGCTCATCGTTTTATATTCCTTAATTCAATCGTTTTCATTCAGTTATCTAAATAGCGGAATGACCCCTTGGGTCTGCCGGCCTTGATAATCCATTGGCGTAATTGCGACAGGTAATTGGTACAGCTGTGTCAGGTTTTCTTCCGTTAAAATTTGTTCAGTTTCACCAAATAAACAACCGCTGCCGTTAAATAACAACAGTGAATAATCAGCGATATGCAGCGCATGTTGTGGATAATGACTCGTAAACAAGATAGTCATTCCGCGGTGTATGGCTAAGTCACGTAATACGCTGAGCACACTGTCTTGGTTGGCGAGATCCAATGCGGAAGTCGGTTCGTCAAGGATCAGGATTTCTGGTTCACTGGCTAATGCTCTCGCAATCATGACCATCTGTTTTTCCCCGCCACTGAGGCAGTTAAAGGGTTGGTCCGCAAATTTGCTTATGCCTAAGTACGCTAGGCATTGATCTACAATTTGGTGATCTTTTTCATTAGGTGAGGCATACCAAGGCAGGTGACGAATACGCCCGAGACTCACCATTGTGCGAACAGAATAATGAAACAGTGAACCACTAAGCTGTGGAACATAAGCGACCGGTGCATTCAATAAAATATTGCCCGTTGCCCCTTTTTGTAAGCCGAGTAAGAGCTTTAATAAGGTTGTTTTACCACGGCCATTTGGCCCTAAGATTGCGCCAATACTGCCTTTTGGTTGCCGAAAACTTAAGTTGGTAAATAACTGGCGTTGGGCAATTTTGAAATTAAGGTGTTCAACTTGGATCATAAATCGGCCACCTTTTTATTTAATGTATGGATAAGTAACGCAAAAATGGGGGCGCCGATCAGTGCGGTGATCACACTCAATGGAATTTCTGCATTGGTCATACTGCGTGCGAAAGTGTCAACAGCCACCATATAAATCCCACCAATGACGGCACTGGCAGACAGTAATATTCGGTGGTCATGCCCTACCATTAATCGTGCAATATGGGGAACAATTAGCCCTACCCAGCCAATAGTGCCGGATACCGCTACTGTCGCACTGGTGATCAAAGTAACGCTGAGTAACACCGCCCAACGGGTTCTATTGATTTTCATCCCTAAGGCTTGTGCATTTTCTTCCCCAAGGGACAGCACATTGATACGAAAACGCAGTGCAAAAATAACCAAAACACAGACCAGCACAACCGGAAAAACAATATTGAGTTTGAGGTAAGACGCACTGGCAAAGCTGCCCATAAGCCAGAAAACAATGGTTTGTAACGTGTTGTTTGGGTCTGCAAAATAAGTAATTAACGAAATTAATGCAGCAAAAAAAGCATTAATAATGACTCCAGCGAGGATCAACATTAATAGCTGGCTGCCTTGGCGATTCAAACCAAGTAAAAAAACCAGTACGATAGCCAACAACCCACCGATGAAAGCGAATGAAATGGTGATAACTAAAGAGGAAAATAATAAAATGGCTAAAGCCCCGCCGAGTGCGGCGCCTGATGAAACACCAATAATTTGTGGCCCAACTAATGGGTTACGAAAAATACCCTGCAAAGCCGCCCCCGCAACGGCTAACCCCGCCCCTGCTGTACCGGCTATCAGAACACGTGGTAAACGTACATTCAGCACAACATTTTGTTCTGTACGACTATAGTTCCCCACCATTTCGTTACCAAAAATAGTGTCATAGAGAATATGCCAAACCGCGGAAAACGAAACTGGGTAGCGGCCACAGCTGAGTGCCAAAACAAAAGTCAACAATAGGCAAATAGCGAAAACAAGCCAAAGATATTGGGGCCTACGCATGCGGTTTCCCCATTAAAGAAAGATAGTGTTGGCTACTTTTGTTCATCTCCATTTGCAATATGCCGTCTATTTGTTCATCCGAAACGTCATAGCCATAAAGTTGCTGATATCGCAGGCGAATTTCTTCCCGCAATGGCATTTTCATCGTTTCTGGGTGAAAAATCATTGATAGCCATTGCCAGTACAGTGGGGTTTCTTGGTTTGGTGCATCCCAGATAAAACCACCAATGGGGAGCTTATACACGCGCTGGTTTTTCACTGCAGTGACTTCACTTAACATAGGGTTACGATAAACGTCAGCTGGCGATAACCCCTCTTCGAAATTCCCCAAGAGAATAATGTCAGGATCCCAAACCAGGATTTGCTCAATATTGAGGGTTCTTGGCCCTGTGAGGTCACGGTTTAAACTTACTCCACCCGCTAGCGCAAAATCCGCATTGTTGTGCGATGTTGAACCAAACGTTTGAATGCTTTGATTAAAGTGTGAAAGATATAAAACTCGAGGCTGTTCAGATTCAGGAATTTTAGCGGCTGTAGAGGAGAGTGAGGTCACTACCTCTTGGCGCCACTGGATCATTTTTTGTGCTTTATCATTGTGGCCAAGTGTTTGCCCCATTAGGCGAACCCACTCTTGCGTATAGCGCTCTTGCCCATAATCTAACGTAGCAACAGTCAGCCCCGCATCTCGCATTGGTGAGATAATGTCATCCCCTCGGTGCCCCCATTGCCATACCAGATCGGGCTCGACATTAAGTAACGCTTCAATATTTGGCGTAAAATTATTCCCCACAACATTTGAATTCACCTGTAAAACAGGTGAAAACATTTGGCTTAGCATGCCGTCCCGAGCGGCAACCTTTGCAAAAGGGTGCATTCCGACTAATTTTTCACTGCTTTCATCCATGCCAACTAACATCGAAGCAGCGGGAATTGGGATCACGACAATACGTTTTGCAGGGGCTGATAAATGAATTTCATCACCTGACATATCTGTGAAATCAACGGCTTGTGATGCGCTTGCATTGGCCATCCCACCAATAGTTAGAAAAACAGCGGCTAGTCTAAAAGCATTATTTATCATAGGGTTATTCAGCTCTCTGCTAATATCTCAATTGATAATGTGTATGATTATCATTTATACTCAAGCCATTCTAAGACGACGTAAGTGGATGACCTATGACATTTGTCAAAAACGTTTTCCCCCATACACAATCGCTCAATGCCCTTAAATCGTGCTTGCTGTTTAATGAAGTGGAAGATGAAAAACTGGCATTACTGCTAGAAAATTGTGGCTATATTCGCTTTAAAAGTGGTGAAATTCTGAACCATGAAGGGGAGCCATTCAAACATTGCCCCCTAATGATAAGCGGGCAAATCGAGGTGTACCGCCACACTTATCTGGGCGAGGAAAAAATTTTCGGTTTATTTTGTACAGGGGAAATCGTTGCCATCGCCGCGGTTTTTATGCCGCACAACCGCTATCCGATGAGTTTACGGGCGAAAACCGACGGTGAAGCCTTGCTACTCGATAAACGCGATATTTTGCGGCTTTGCCATGCTTGCCCACAGATTATGGAAAAATTACTCATGCGTTTTAGTAGCAAACTGTATGAAAACATTAACCATATCGATTGGCTAACCTCGAGTTCTGCGGAGCAACGACTAGCCGCTTATATCCTTGATTTAAAACACAAGCAATTAACTTCAAATATTATTTTGCCTTTATCACGAGGCCAGCTCGCGGCTAAATTAGGCATACGCTACGAAACACTCAGCCGGTTGGTTTCTGGCTGGCGGCAAAAAGGATTTATTGATATCGAAAAAGACACTGTGCATATCCATAATGAAAACTACTTAACGCAATTATCTATTTCTGCACAGCGTCCATTTTAGGCATAACGCATTAACCAATATTAATGCGTTATTTATTATTAGAAATTATAGGTTACGCCACCATTCACATTAAACCCCATACCGGGGAATAAGGTACTGTCTTTTGCGGTGACGGTTTGGTTAGCAACCGATGTTGTCGCATAATGTTCATCCGTTAAATTATCCATCGATAAATACACAGACCACTGCTCTGTTGGCTTATAACTGCCTTTAAGTCCCAGTACGGCATAATGTTTACGTTTTTGAATATCAAGGTTGTTTTGGTGGTCAACAGCCATATCTGTTGGCGCCCAATGAATATTCGGTCCAACACTCCAATCCCCAATTTCATATAGCACCTCAGCAGCGACAATATTGCGTGGAATACCTGCGATATAGTTGCCATTATATTCTCCGCCCATAAAGCGAAAATCGTTATAAGTCCAAGAAACTCGGTAATTAATATCTCCCGGCCCTGCGCCAACGCGTCCTGCAAGCCCTGCTTCTAAACCTTGATGGCGAGTTTTCGCGGCATAATTAAACACGCCCACGACAGTCCCTGCACTGTCATAAGTGGTGATATACTCATCTTTAATTTGGCTACGATACAGCGCTAAGTTCCATTTCAACGCATCCGTGATATCCCCTTCCCCTCCAATTTCATAAGTGATGGCTTTTTGTGGTGAAAGTTTCGTCAATTTTCCATTGCTGGAGTTAATAATTTCCCAAAATGTCGCTGGTTCTTCACTCGCACTGATATTGGCAAAGTAGCGCTGACTTTCTGTTGGGCGCCAAATAACACCCGCTTTTGGTGTCCAAAATGTCCAACTTTGGTCTAACGACAAATGACTTTGCCGTTTTTCAACATCACGGCGTGCATGCGTACCTTTGACATCTAAATTAACTGTCACGGTTGGCGTAATATGTAAATCCACCCCAACACTGCCGTAGAGGTTTTCAGCTCGGCCATCATATTTACCTATTTTTGTTTTGTCTGCTGGTGTTCCTTTACGGTTTTGCATTAATTCGGTCTGCAAGGTCATTTGGTCCCAAGCAAGTGCCGTGCGATAAGTAACGGGTTCAGTTTCAATATTATAGGTAAATTGCAGCCCTTCACTGTGGCTGCGGCTAAAGCGATAGTACGCAGGGGTGGTAAAATTATCATGGGTACGAATGTGCCAAACTCCTGCGCCAATCGCTTGGTTATCCACTTGCCAGTCAGAGCGGTTAGCCACTCGCAATTGCTCAACATTACGGTGTGGGTCACGCAACCATACCATCGGGTACACATCCGTTGGGTTATTATTTAGTACCTCTTCGGAAACGGGCCCTGCAACGTCAAAACGCAAGTCTGTCCAGCTCAACCAAGTTCGGTTTTCAAAGTTATCGGTCACATAACCAAAGTTACTGCGTAAAGTTTTGCGTTGAGAAGAAGAATGTTTTCGATAACCATCAAAATGGTCGTAGGTAAAATTAACACGCCCATCAAGTACCCCATCGTCAGAAACACCACCGAATGCCGTTTGCAACCCTTCGCGCCCATGAGAGCCGTACTCATAGCGTAGTCGGCCTTGTTCGTTTCTACCCGTGTAAGAGAGCACGTCCAATTCTCCCCCCAAACTATTGCTCTGTGGGTTCAGACTATTTGCACCGCGGCGTACGCTCACCATCCGCGCATCACGCATTTCTAAGGTACTGATATGAAAACTGCCATCTGCATCCGTTGCAGGTAAACCATCTTGGAGCAGCAACACACCACGGGCAAGCGGTGCACTTTGCACTCCTGAGCCACGAATATTCAAACGCGGCTGGTCAATCCCTCCAAAGAAATTCTGGATCACCAGCCCTGGCTGGTAATCAAGGGCATCTTGTAAAGTCGCAAGGCGAGTCTCTTTTTCGATAACCACTAAATTTGTTCCGCCTGCCACTTTTTCGAGTTTATCTTTTTCTTGCTGTTCACTCGGTACCAAGCGGCTTTGCCCTGTTGAAGACGTGACGATCAGTTTATCTGCTGTTACTGCTGGTGCAGCGAACCCAATTGGTGTCGCCAAAGATCCGATGCCTAAAGTGAGTGCAATACAATGCGCCAATTGGTGCCGTTTTAAACGATAAGACATATATTCACCCCAATAATAGTAATGGTTATCATTTTCATTTGAGGAGTTTAAAATAGAGGATGGGAATTGATATCCCTATGACATTTGTCAAAAATGCCTAGAGTGAACTTCATTTTCAGGTTAATCACACATGTAATTAGCCAAGTGGTACTTTAAGTTACTGTGGGTATCAAAGGATTAATAACCCATTTTATTTCATAGTAGTGTATTCGCAGTCCAAATACGGCTACACACTTTCTCTAATAACGCTTTGTTATGGCTAAAAATAACCATTGCTAGTGGCCGCTCTTCGGATAACTTCACTAACAATTGCCAAATCTCTTTTTGCAAATTAGCGTCTAATTGCGCGGTGACCTCATCAGCAATTAAAATTTTCGTTCGCGGGTCAAGGGCTCGCAGTAACGCAATACGAGCAAGCTCACCACCAGATAACTCACTGGGAAGCCTTTCTAGCCAAGCAGGTTTAATTGAAAAACGTGCTAACCAATGGGAGTCTGGCTGCCAAGCATCAAACAAACTCGCACCGACCTTACGGTATGGGTTAAAACTTTTTTCTGGATGCTGAGGGACTAATTGAATCGGGCAATAGCCTTGTTGAGGTAGCCGTCGCCCTTCAAACAAAATGGTTCCTTGAGATGCCTTTTGCCACTGAGCCAATACTCGGCCCAACGTAGTTTTACCAAACCCACTAGGCGCAGAGATCCCAAGGCGTTCACCGCTAGCGAGTGATAAGTTAAAGCCATCCCACAGCCGCCGCCCACCTTGTTCAATGCATAAATTATTTACTTGTAAAATAGGTTCAGTGATACTCATTTACTTGCCATAAATTGATGTTCCGGTAACGCATTCCACAACGACTGCAGCCATTTTCCACCGCCACCTTGTTGTAGCGTTTGGCTACTTAACACTTCTTCCAATGCTCCGTTACGCAATAAGGCAATACGGTCAGCAAAACGCACTGCCATGGACAAATCATGGGTGACCCATAAAACACCTCGGCCATCGTGGCAGAGCGATTTAATGTTTTCGAGTAGCTGCATGGCATGGTCATCATCCAACCATGATGAAATTTCATCCGCTAAAATATATTGTGCGCAGGAGAGTGTCGCACTGCTGGCAAGTACCCGTTTTGCCATTCCACCAGATAACTGGTTTGGGTAGCTATCCACGAGTGAGCTTTGTAGATTATATTGCTGTAAATGCCGCGCGACATCGTGCATTTTAATGTGCTGACCACTTAACACAGCGGCACGTTCTAATTGTGGGCCGATACGAATTAACGGATTAAGTGCGCTAACCCCTTGAGGGATATAACATAATGCGTTACCACGGTGCTGCGCTTTGTTTTGTTCGGTCAGTTTTTTACCATTAAGGTGAATACCGCCACGACAGCGCATATTATGGGGAAGCAACCCCAAAACACTCTGTAATAACAAGCTCTTACCTTCTCCGCTCCCACCTACCAGTGCAACCATCTCACCGGGCTGAATATCCAAGGAAATCCCTTGTAGTAATGGCGCCCAACGTTTACGCCCTAACCAACGAAATTGCGCGACATCCACGGTGAGATTATCAAGACTCAACATACGGCCCCCTTCAACCATAACTGCTGCAAGGCTTTGGCAAATTGGTCAAATAATAACACTAATCCAACTAAGGCAACGCCTGGAAAAACCACCAGCCACCAAGCTCCTGTGCTGAGATAACGCAACGCATCAGACAATAAAATGCCCAGTGAGGGCTCATGGGGCGATAAACCAAAACCTAAAAAGCTTAATGCTGCGCTGTGTAATACTGCGTGGGGAAACATTAATAACGTTCCTACCATCCATTGCGGCAAAATCATGGGTAAGTAGTGATAGCGCCAGCGATAAAATGCACTATTACCAATACGTTGAGATAACATAATGTAATCTGACTGGCTAACTCGTTGTAACTCCGAACGTAAAATCAAGGCTAGTTTTGGCCAATGCGTTAGTGCAACCGCCCAAATAACCCCCATTTTTCCGCCTCCCAACGTGAAACAAATCAATACCAGCAATAAAAGATGGGGTAATGCCAACATGGCATCAATAATACCACGCACCACATAGTCCATGGCTTTGCTTATTGAAGATAACCCCGCCATGACAAGTGCAATAAAACCACTGGTAATGGCAGCCATAAGGCCGATTTGCAAACTGGTTGCCACACCTTGAAAGGTTCTGGCAAATAAGTCACGCCCTAAATTATCTGTACCAAATAGATGTGCCCACGACGGAGGCAGCCGCCTATCGAGTAAATTCATTTCAATATCATTGAGGGAGAAACCAAACGCATAGATACTGACGATGACCAATAAAAGCAACGAGAAAGCTAACTTAAGCAAAGCGCGATTCGGGTTATATGTCATGACTACCTCATCACTCCCTTATTCACTTTTTTTAGCAAGCTGTCGGCTACCGTATTGCTAAAAAATATTAGCGCAGCACATAACATCACGATCCCCATCAACAAGGGAATGTCTCCACGTAGCCCCGCATCAATCGTCGCCTGACCTAAGCCTGGATAGGCAAAAACTTTCTCTGCTAATAATGCACCGCTTAATAACTCACCAAT
This sequence comes from Providencia sp. PROV201, assembly GCF_028479545.1. Lineage (NCBI taxonomy): Bacteria > Pseudomonadati > Pseudomonadota > Gammaproteobacteria > Enterobacterales > Morganellaceae > Providencia > Providencia sp. PROV201. The sequence continues at coordinate 34,603 of NZ_JAMPNW010000017.1, read as the reverse complement.
AGACGCAAACTGTAAACAAATTGCGGGGGTGATGGCATGCTTTAGGACATGAAAGCCTATCATCGACCAGCCTTTATCTCCTTGGGCTTGTGCATAATGAATAAATTCACTGCTCATCACCTCAACCACTTTGGCACGTGTATGCAGTGCGATATTGCCGACGCCTAACATACCCAACGCAATGACAGGTAAAACCAGATGATGAAGTTTTTGTGAAAATGTTGCCGTTTGCTCATCCAAGCCTATCGGCCAAGCACAGCATATCGGCGCCCACTGTAATGTCACCGCAAACAGAGACAACAACAGCAAACCCACCCAAAAAACAGGAATTGAAGCAAGTAAATAGCATAACGTTGAAATAAGTTTGTCTGGCCAGCGGTTTAAATAACGTCCCGCGACCAAACCCAACGCAAAACCAACAACTCCAGAGAACAGCCAAGAGCTAATAAGTAGGGCTAAAGAAGGCACAAGGCGGTCAGCAATCACTTGAATTACTGGGGTGTTATAGAGCATGGAATAGCCAAAATCCCCCTGTAAGACTTGCGAAAACCAGCGCCAGAACTGAACCCACAGTGGCTGATCAAGCCCCCATCGAGCAGCAATGAGCGCATATTGCTCAGGGGGAACGTGCAGTAAGTCATTGCCGATATAGGCTTTTATTGGATCAATAGGCGAGTAACTCAGCAGGATAAAAATTCCTGCTGCCGTTACGGTTAATAAGTAAATAAATCGTAATAAAAGCCCGAGTGCGGTTCGCATTACTGACAGGTCCACGCCCATTCATCGACATTATTTAACACTGACCAAGAGCCGTGAATTTCAGGGGCACTGGTGCCTAAATCAACACAATTATTCAGTAAATAAATATGTTGCAGGTTCATCAACCAAGCCCATGGGGCATCACCTTTAATACCCACCCCCGTGTTACCGTTCCAATCCACTTGTTGCCATAACGGGATCGCTGCGTCTTGGTCAGCTTGCGCTAACGCTTTTTCAATCAATTGATCGACTTCAGCATTTTTATAATAACCCGGGTTGTAAAAGCCAACACCCGCAGCCTTGCTGCTGTAATTATGGACAATTTCCATCGGGTCTAAGCTTCCCCAACCAAACAGTGTTGGATTCGCATGCATATTGAGTTCAACGGTTTCCCAGCTCCCCGATTTTAAGTCCATTTCGATACCAATCGGTTTTAAACTTGAACGAATAGCCTGAGCCAAATCGCGCCGTGTGGTATCGCCACTCGCATACCATAAGGTTAGCTTAGCCACTTTACCGTCTTTTTCCCTTAAGCCATCTTTGTTTAGCGTCCACCCCGCCTCTTCTAAAATAGATTTCGCTTTCTCAAGATCGCCATCTTTAAAAGCGGAGTCTGGGTTATTCCATGGCAGCCCCGCGACGCCGGTATAAGCCGGTACGGCAAAGCCTTCCAATACAGATTCTGCCAATAGTTTACGGTCAAGTGCATAGTTAATCGCTTTACGGACAGCAACATCAGAAGTGATGTCGTTACCGATAGGGTTACCTTGAGCATCTTTCTCACCCGCAGGTGGAATTGGGAAAGAGATACCGCGATTTTCCACACTATAGCGTTCAACCAATTTCATATTTTTCACATTATTGGCATTTGCCGCTACCGCAGCGGGAATACGGACGATTTCCAGTTGATTGCTTTGTGCCGCAGCAAAGGCCGCATCTTCATCAAGGAAAACAAAGACCATTTTACCAAAGGCATTTTTTGGCCCTGCATAATATGGATTTTGCTCAACAATCAGTTGCTGCCCCGGCTGGAATGCGACTAAGCGATAAGGGCCTGCGCCAATCGGGTTATGTGCATAGGTTTTCGCATCATATTTATCGGCACAAACAATCCCTAACGAGCCTAGTACATTCACAAAGGTACTTTGTGGGGAAGATAACGTGATTTTTACGGTGAGTGGGTCAATTTCCTCTGCTTTGGCAAAGTTGCCCATGTCCACCTTACCGCCACTTGCTGCGGCATTGTTATAGGTAAAAACCACATCTTTGGCGGTCAATGGGGAGCCATCGGAAAATTTTAAGCCTTTTTTCAGCTTAAGTGTCCACTGCTTACCATCGGCATTATGTTGATAGCTTTCAAGCATATAGCTATGCCATGAAAGGTCAGCTTTTTGTTTCAGTAATGGGCTATGCAACAGTAGGTAACTGCCGTGGCTCCACCCAAGCATAGGGTCAAAACCTTCAGTCGGCTCTGAGCCAATCGCTAAACGTAAGGTTTGTGATTGAGTAGGTTCCACAGCTTGAGCTTGCAGTGTGAGCCCCATCAGGCACATTGCTGCAACGATATTTTTAATCATACATCCCTCTATAGATAGGTTTTATTTTTTATTTCAAACCACCAATGTCGTTATTTTCATTGATGTCGCTATCGGTGAGATATTTACTAAGTGTAAGGTAGCAAATATGAGTTATATTAAATTTAATGTCTTGATTGCTAGGCGCTACATCAATAGAACAGCGAATTTAATCGAGAAACCGCTAAAATTAAGTCGTTATTTGACCTACCTTAACAACTACTCATCTATTTCTTTGTCAAATTCAATTGGGTTAGAACGCAAGGACAAATTAGTAATAAAATTAGGGTCATTCGACTGCCTTGATTGCAACCGAAACTGGGAAGGTGTCATATTATATTTTCGCTTAAAAACATCACAAAAATAAGCATTGCTACCAAAGCCGCAGCGATGACTAATTTGAAAAACAGAATAGTTCGAAAACGTCAAATAATTCAACGCCATCCCCATGCGAACATCTAACAATAATTGACGAAAAGACACCCCTTCGCGGTTCAAATGGCGGCGCAATGTTGAAGGTGTCGTAAATAACGCTTTCGCAACATCGTCTAAATGCCATTTTTTTTGCGGTTCTTGAGTTATCAAATGGGTAATCGCTTGGTTTTTCGGTTCATCATAATTGAAACGAAAAAGATTCAGAATATCGATACCTTCTTGATATATTGCCATTAAAATAAAATATAGGCTCTGTTTCATTAACAATGCTTCTTGGGATTCACTCTGTTTTTCTAATGGTAAGCATTGTTTTAACAAACTAAAGTTATCTCTCACGGTTTCTGGGGGAGAAATATGGTAAATCGGTTGGTGGCTAGTCAGAGGCGCACCAGACTTCATCAATGTTTTCAGTAATAAAAATACCGCTTGTAATTCTTCTGCTGACATCGACAAGGTGTGTAACTCAAGCGGCTGCTTCACGGTGTTACACACAATATTGCAGGAAACTTGGCTGTATTTAGGAATAATTAAGGTGACATCGCTTTCAATTTCAATGGATTGGCCATTGATCACGATATTTCCTTTCGCGCCAGTTAGCATGGCTATCATCGCGCTTTCAATATAAAACGCTTTTAACACCATTTGGCTTTTCGAAAGAAAGAATTTATATTCCATAATCTCTATAAACTGCCGTTAATGTCAGAATGACTTCCCAAGAAAAGGGATTGTTGAATAGATATAAGGTAACGTCGTAAACATCTCCACCCCATATCAGTGCGGCTGAGAATATAGTCCTGTTACGCTGAAATCGCAATATAGATATACGCTCATTTTTTACTGTTATTTTGATGGTTGTTATATTTTCTAAATAAAATGCTGTTTAATTGAAAGGCAAATTTCGATATAAGGTGTAGAATCGCGCGGCAGACAAATGTAGCTGACAACACTGCATAATAATAATTTTAGTGTTCATTCTCATCCTACCCTACTTGCATTAGCTTTTACATCATAAGTACCCAATTTTTGTTTGGGCTATAGCTAAACATGTTCGCGTATTTTTAGTTGACTGAGTTGCAGGAGAAAGTATGTCTGATTTTTCAGGATCAGGCTGGTTAGCTGAAATCTTTTTACGATATGAACTAAAACGTGGCGTCACCCGCTTAACGGATAAACAACATATCGGCCCTTTAATGGTTCAGCGGCCATTCTACCCCGAGCAAGGAATTGCACACACGTATTTACTTCATCCACCCGGTGGCGTTGTCGGGGGGGATAAACTTCTTATCAATATTGATGTTCAACCACACGCCCATGCGCTATTGACCACGCCTGGAGCGACAAAATTTTATCGTAGTGCAGGCGGTGTTGCACGGCAAGTACAAACCTTAACCGTGGCACCTAATGGGTTCTTAGAGTGGTTACCTCAAGAAAACATTTTTTTCCCTGAGGCGCAAGTTCGCTTAGAGACCCATGTGCGGATCGCAAGTTCATCAAAATTTATCGGCTGGGAAATCCAGTGTTTAGGCCGCCCAGTATTAAACGAGCAATTCGACAACGGTAATATTCGGGGCCGATTGCAGTTTTATATTGATGACAAGCTCACCCTGGCGGAATCTATCTTTATCGACGGTTCTCAAAAACAGTCGGCTGTCATGCGTGAGTTTCCCATGGTCGGTTCTTTGTATATCTACCCCGCCAGCGATGAGTTGAAAGCTGAACTTCAAGATAGCTTGGCCTGTTTTTTCTCTACAGATGCTAGGCCGCTTGAGTATGGGCTAACTGATGTGGATGGTATTTTAGTTTTGCGGCTATTAGGCTCCCAAACCGAGCCAATGATGGCCTGTTTTGCCCATATTTGGCAGGCAACAAGGCAATACTGGTTAGGTTATTGCCCTGAGCCACCGCGTATTTGGGCAACATAAACGTTTTTTTAGGAGCAAAAAATGGAACTAACCCCAAGAGAAAAAGATAAATTATTGCTTTTTACGGCAGGCCTCGTCGCAGAAAGGCGTTTAGCGCGTGGATTAAAGCTCAATTACCCTGAAGCGGTCGCGCTAATCAGTTGTGCGATTATGGAAGGTGCCCGCGATGGCAAAACGGTTGCCCAATTAATGAGCGAAGGCAGAACCGTGTTAACCGCAGAGCAAGTAATGGAAGGCGTGCCAGAAATGATCAAAGACATCCAAGTGGAATGTACATTTCCTGATGGCACAAAGTTGGTTTCTATCCACGACCCAATTGTATAGGAGGCAACATGATCCCCGGTGAAATTAAAGTCAATCAAGCTTTAGGTGACATCGAACTCAATGCAGGCCGAGAAACCCAAATAATCCTCGTCGCAAATACAGGCGACCGCCCGATACAAATTGGCTCTCACTACCATTTTTACGAAGCGAACGAAGCGCTAAAATTTGCACGTGAAGGCACGCTTGGGTTTCGTTTAAATATCCCTGCGGGAATGGCCGTTCGTTTTGAGCCCGGACAGAGTCGCACTGTTGAGTTAGTCGCATTTAGCGGTAAAAGAGAAATTTACGGTTTCCATGGCAAGATCATGGGAAAATTAGAGAGTGAGAAATAATCATGAAAACCATCTCACGGCAAGCCTATGCGGATATGTTTGGCCCAACAACGGGTGACCGCCTACGCTTAGCAGACACAGAATTATTTTTAGAAATTGAAAAAGATTTCACGACTTATGGTGAAGAGGTCAAATTTGGTGGCGGTAAGGTCATTCGTGACGGTATGGGACAAAGCCAAGTAACCAGCGACCAATGCGTTGATGTGATAATCACCAACGCCATTATTCTAGACCATTGGGGCATTGTTAAAGCCGATATTGGCATTAAAAATGGCCGCATTGCGGGTATTGGTAAAGCTGGCAACCCTGACGTGCAGCCGAATGTCGATATCGTGATTGGCCCCGGTACTGAAGTGGTTGCAGGCGAAGGCAAAATTATCACCGCGGGTGGCGTTGATACCCATATTCACTTTATTTGCCCACAACAGGCTGAAGAAGGCTTAGTGTCAGGCATCACCACCTTTATTGGTGGCGGAACCGGCCCTGTCGCGGGCACCAATGCCACGACCGTCACGCCTGGTATTTGGAATATGTACCGCATGTTACAAGCCGTGGACGAGCTGCCGATTAATGTCGGTTTGTTTGGGAAAGGCTGCGTCAGTAAACCCGAGGCTATCCGCGAACAAATTGAAGCGGGAGCAATCGGCTTGAAAATCCACGAAGACTGGGGCGCGACCCCGATGGCTATCCATAACTGCTTGAATGTGGCTGATGAAATGGATGTCCAAGTCGCCATCCACTCCGATACATTAAACGAAGGCGGTTTTTATGAAGAAACCGTAAAAGCTATCGCTGGGCGCGTGATCCACGTGTTCCACACCGAAGGTGCTGGTGGCGGCCACGCCCCTGATGTGATCAAATCGGTGGGAGAGCCCAATATTCTGCCTGCGTCAACTAATCCAACTATGCCATACACCATCAATACCGTTGATGAGCATTTGGATATGTTAATGGTTTGCCACCACTTAGACCCGTCCATTCCTGAAGATGTGGCATTTGCTGAGTCCCGTATTCGCCGTGAAACCATCGCCGCTGAAGATATTTTGCATGATATGGGCGCCATTTCAGTCATGTCTTCGGACTCACAAGCCATGGGGCGTGTTGGTGAAGTGATTACTCGTACTTGGCAATGCGCTCATAAAATGAAATTACAGCGCGGAACTTTAGAAGGCGATACACCAGAAAACGACAATAACCGCATCAAACGTTACGTGGCGAAATACACCATTAACCCCGCTATCGCCCACGGTATTGCCCATGAGGTCGGGTCGATTGGAAAAGGTAAACTCGCGGATATCGTCTTGTGGGATCCCGCATTTTTTGGCATCAAGCCCGCCTTGATCATGAAAGGCGGCATGGTTGCTTATGCCCCTATGGGAGATATCAACGCGGCTATCCCAACGCCTCAACCTGTGCACTACCGTCCAATGTTTGGCACATTAGGTAAAGCCAAATACCAAACGTCGATGATTTTTATGTCGAAAGCGGGGATTGATGCTGGCGTGCCTGAAAAACTCGGTTTGCAGAGCAAAATTGGTCGTGTGGAAGGCTGCCGGAATATTAGCAAGGCATCCATGATCCACAATAGTTATGTGCCACATATTGAGCTGGACCCGCAGACTTACATCGTAAAAGCCGATGGTATTCCATTAGTTTGTGAGCCTGCAATTGAGCTGCCGATGGCACAACGTTACTTTTTATTCTGACCCCGACGAAAGAACCCAAACATGAAAAAATTCATTAAAATTATAGATAACCACCAAGCACCACACACCGAGTTATCTTTGTGTTTGACTATGGATGAGCGCACAAAGAGCCGCTTAAAAGTCACCTTAAGCGATGGCCAAGAAGCCGGGTTGTTTCTGCCACGCGGTACAATACTTAAAGAAGGCGATATTTTAGCCACTGAAGAGGGAGAGTTAGTCACCATCGAAGCGGCAAAAGAGCAAGTATCAACCGTTTATAGTGATGACCCTCTTCTGTTAGCGCGTGTTTGTTATCACTTAGGTAACCGCCACGTACCGCTGCAAATCGAAGCAGGCTGGTGTCGTTATTTTCATGACCATGTCTTAGATGATATGGCTCGTGGGCTTGGTGCGACCGTCAGTGTTGGTTTGGAAAAATACCAACCAGAGCCGGGGGCTTATGGTGGTTCATCCGGTGGGCATCACCACCATCATCACGATCACGATGATCATCATCACCATTAATCATATTTTGGAAGTTTATCCATGTTAGCGGATTTGCGTTTATATCAATTAGTCAGCCCGTCCTTGCCTGTTGGGTCATTTACCTATTCCCAAGGCTTAGAGTGGGCCATTGAAAAAGGCTGGGTAACCACGCCTGAAACGCTAGCAAGCTGGTTAACGGCACAAATGACCCATGCGATTGCGACATTGGAACTCCCTGTTTTACGGCAAATTCACACCCACTTATTGAGTGCTGATATGGAAAAAGTTTCCTATTGGTGTGAATTTATAATTGCCAGCCGTGAAACCAAAGAACTACGGTCAGAGGAGCGCCAGCGCGGCATTGCATTTGCCCGTTTGCTGCCTCAGCTGGGTATTGAGCTTGATACAACCACATTGAGCTGCGTTAAACAAACTCAGCTAATGGCCTTCGCCCTCGCTGCGGTAAATTGGCAGATTGACGTTGAAAAATTATGTGCCGCATATGCATGGGGCTGGCTTGAAAACACAGTGATGTCAGGTGTTAAGCTTATCCCTTTAGGGCAAAGCGCAGGGCAAAACATCTTATTTACCCTTGCTGAACGCATACCCGAGGTGGTCACGCAATCGGCAATCTGGCCAATAGACGATATTGGCAGCTTTACCCCAGCACAAATTATTGCCAGTAGTCGGCATGAAACCCAATACACACGACTTTTTCGTTCATGAGAAAATGCTATGCAAGAATATAATCAACCCTTAAGAATTGGTGTCGGTGGGCCGGTTGGCTCAGGAAAAACTGCATTATTAGAAGTGTTATGTAAAGCCATGCGCGACACTTACCAAATTGCCGTTGTCACCAATGATATTTACACCCAAGAAGATGCCAAAATTTTAACCCGTGCCGAAGCATTAGATGCAGACCGCATTATTGGTGTTGAAACTGGTGGCTGCCCTCACACGGCTATTCGTGAAGATGCATCAATGAATTTAGCCGCAGTTGAAGAGCTCGCCATGCGCCATAAAAACCTCGATATCGTATTCGTGGAAAGCGGTGGCGATAATCTCAGTGCGACATTTAGCCCAGAACTGGCAGACTTAACCATTTATGTGATTGATGTCGCTGAAGGGGAAAAAATCCCACGTAAAGGCGGCCCGGGGATCACGCATTCCGATTTACTGGTGATTAATAAAATCGACCTTGCACCGTATGTCGGGGCTTCATTAGAAGTCATGGAAGCGGATACAGCAAGAATGCGCCCAGTGAAACCCTATGTGTTTACGAACTTAAAGAAAAAAGTCGGCTTAGAAACCATTATCGAGTTTATTATCGATAAAGGTATGTTAAGGCGTTAATACATTTGTTCACCCTATAGGTTTTATCTATAGGGTGCCCAATTAACAAATGCGCGGTAAAGGCTCACTGTGGGGTAAATCTAATAACCTTGATGTACCGAAGATCCCAACTAATTTGACTTGTTTTTGCTCAGTCACACAACCAATCGTGGCTGCATTTTTCCCTAATGGGTGCTGGTGTAGTGCAGCAAGTACCGTATTTTCCGCTTCAGGTTTCACCACAATCACTAATTTACCTTCATTGGCAAAATTTAACGGTTCTAAACCTAATAACTCGCACACGCCTCTAACTGCTGAAGAGACAGGTAAATCCCCCTCGTTTACCGCAATTCCACAGCCGCCGGCTTGGGCAAATTCATGCAATATTGCCGTTACGCCACCACGAGTTGCATCTCGTAATGCACGAACGCCATCAATTTCACGTAACGGGGCGATTAATGGTGTTAATACTGCACAATCACTGCAAAGTTCTGCTTCTAACCCGAGCTGTTCGCGTTGGTTTAAAATAGTGGCTCCGTGGTCGCCCAACGTACCACTGACAATCACTTTATCCCCCACTTGAATATGCTGAGCTCCCCACTGAATATTGGTCGGGATCACGCCAATACCTGCTGTATTGATAAAAATTTTGTCTGCCGCACCGCGCTGTACCACTTTGGTATCGCCTGTCACAATAGCCACGCCAGCCGCTGCTGCCGTTGCAGCCATCGATTCCACAATTAAAGTAAGTTCAGAAAGTGGAAAACCTTCCTCCAAAATAAAGCCGCAAGAAAGATACTTGGGTATCGCACCACTGACTGCGACGTCATTCACTGTACCGCATACAGCCAGTTTTCCAATATTACCGCCCGGGAAAAAAATTGGGTCGATAACATAACTGTCAGTACTGAATGCTAAACGGTCGCCCAATGCGGTCATTTCCGCCAGTGCTAGCCGAGCTTGGTCTTCCCGCTCATTCAACGCTGGGTTAGCAAATGCCTGCAAGAACAACTGTTCAATCAATTGCTGCATAGCCTGCCCACCACTACCATGTGCCATCGTCACCACATGATTACTCATTTATACCTCCCGACGATATTGGTAATAAGCTGCACAAGCGCCTTCAGAAGAAACCATCAGTGCACCAAAAGCGGTTTGTGGCGTACAACGGCGCCCAAACAACGTGCATTCGTTGGGTTTACAGCGCCCTGTTAATACTTCGCCACAACGAGCTAGCGGGTCATCCGCCACTTTATGAGGTTGTACCTGAAAACGCTTCTCGGCATCAAAAAACTGATAAGCTTGAGTTAATTGAACCCCTGAACCTGCAATTTCCCCCAATCCACGCCATTCACTGGTTTGTTTGAGTTCAAAAACTTCTTCTAACGCCTTCATTGCCAACAGGTTACCTTCATCGGCCACAACACGTTTATATTGGTTTTCTACCTCACAACGGCCATCAGCGATTTGGTCAACTAACATGGCTAATGACTGCAAAATATCTAAGGGTTCGAACCCTGTGACCACCAAGGGTTTATGAAAATCTTCGGTAATAAATTGGTAGGGATGCGCCCCGATCACCATACTCACGTGTCCCGGTGCTAAAAAACCGTCAATACGGACATCCGGTTGCTCAAGTAAGCTACGCAAGGTGGGAATGATCGTAATGTGCTGGCAAAATACACTAAAATTTGCTAATTGGCGTCGCTTCGCCTGCTGCAAGGTAATTGCCGTACTCGGCATTGTGGTTTCAAAGCCTAAGCCAAAGAAAACCACTTGCCGATGAGGGTGCTGCTCTGCCAATGCCAAAGCATCTAACGGTGAATAAACGATACGGACATCCGCCCCATTGCGTTTGGCGTCGAGTAAAGACCCCTTTTCCCCCGGCACACGCATTGCATCGCCATAAGTACAAAAAATAACCTCTGGGCGCTGCGCAATTTCGATACAGACATCAATGCGTCCCATTGGTAATACACAAACAGGGCAACCCGGCCCATGAACAAACTCAATTTCAGCGGGTAATAGCTGGTCAATACCAAACTTAAAAATCGCGTGGGTATGACCACCACAGACTTCCATGAGTTGTAATGGGCGTCGTTTCGCTTGGGGTATTTCATTCACCCGTTGATGAATATGCGCCAACAGCGCTTTTGCAAGAACAGGGTCGCGAAATTCATCGACGTACTGCATCTGCCGCTCCTGCATTTAAACCACTAAAATCGCTGACTTCGTGGTCTAGCTGGCTCATCGCGGTTAACGCATCCAAAGTGGATTGCGCTTCTTCTTCATTGATGATACTCATGGCAAAACCGACGTGTACCAATACCCATTGGCCTAATAAATCAGCGGTTTCTCCTTCACAAATGAGGCCAATATTCACATCGCGTTTTACACCACAAACATCCACTTGAGCGAGTTGGTGAATGTCTTCACCAACGGCAACTATTTTGCCCGGAATACCTAAGCACATAGCTGTGTCTCCAACCATGCCAGCCATGCATCCATCCCTTCGCCGCATGTCGCAGACACTTGGATAACTTGGATATTGGGATTCACCTGTTTGGCATTAGCAATACAGGCTTCGACATCAAAATTCAGGTATGGCAATAAGTCAATTTTATTCAATAACATGATATCTGCTGCCGCAAACATATGTGGGTATTTGAGGGGTTTATCTTCCCCTTCCGTGACCGACAGCACCGCCACTTTATGGCGCTCGCCCAAATCAAAGCTAGCAGGACAAACTAAATTCCCCACATTTTCAATAAATAATAAGCTGTTATCGGCTAACTCTAAACGCGCTGTTGCATCGTGCACCATTTGTGCATCTAGGTGGCAGCCTTTTCCTGTATTCACTTGAATCGCAGGCACACCCGTTTCGCGGATCCGCTGTGCATCATTGGTGGTTTGTTGGTCACCTTCAATCACTGCACAATTGATTTTGTCACGCAGCCTTAACAACGTTTCTGTTAACAAAGTGGTTTTCCCTGAACCGGGGCTAGAAACGAGGTTTAGCGCTAAAATATTCTTCTGGTTAAAATCTTCACGGTTATGCTCTGCCAGATGGTTATTTTTATCTAATACATCCATCTCGATTTGTAGCATGCGTTTTTGGCTGATCCCCGGTGCATGGGTACCCGCTTCACCGTGTCCATAATCAAGGTCATGATGTTCGCCAGCCGGTTTAAAACTTGCCTCTGCGGTTTGGTAAATATGTTTGTGCTTATGTTTGTGTTTATGCTTTTTAGATTTGCTTTCAGCAGGTGCGGGTTCATATTGGTGATAGTGGTTGTGAACATCACCTTGATGATAGTAATGGTGATGAATGATCACCGTTTGCCCGTGAGGTTCATGATCATGGTGATGGTCGTGATCATGGCCGTGATGGTGGTCATGGTCGTGATGATGATCGTGACCGTGATGGTGATCGTGAGCATGGCCGTGATGGTCATCACCCTCGATTTTGCGCTCTCCCGATGCACATCCACAAGTACTGCACATAAGTTTCACTCCCAACAGCTAAATTATTAAATTAGATTAATACATAATCCATAGAGTCTGGTTGATACACCTCAAGCTCACCTCAAAAAGCTATTCCACTTCCAACTCTTTGATGCGTAAACGCTCCCCACTTTCCACTTTCAGATTCAACCCCTGACAGCATGGACAAACCGATTGGTGGCTATCTATTTCCACTATTTCACTGCAATCCCAACACCATGCTTGTGCGGGCTGGTAAATAATGTGGAGCTGGCAGCCTTCTGCAACCGTCCCACGACAAACGACGTCAAAACTGAAGCGAAAGGCACTCTCTTCAACACAAGAGAGCGCACCAATTTCAAGCCAAACAGCGGTGACTCGGTTAACTGCATTTTTTTTCGCCTGCTGTTCAATAATTTCTATCGTACTTTGGCATAACGAAACCTCATGCATCCTGCCCCCTTAAGTGGCGGGCAAACAATGCTCTACGTTCAGGTGCTTGAGGAATATTTGGGTCACTCACTGGAAGCGATAACAATATTCGCTGGCAATCATCCGTTAGGTGAATACCTTGTTCTGGTGTCAGTTTCTTTTCTAATGGCGACATTAATGAGCAAGCAAAATATTGGGTCAAGCCGTCTAATTCACCCACGGTATACGTCATTTCACCATAGGGGAGGATTAACCCAACCTTGTCACCGACCACGCGACGAGACCAGTATTGTTCAGGCCCCGGTAGAATAATCGCGCTGAGCATCCAAGGCGTGATCACCACGCCCACCCATTGCCCTTCGAACAGGCCAAACTCACTGGCGTGCACAGGCATAGTCGGATGCAAAAATGACAAATCATGCATCGATTGTTCAGCAACTCGCGTAAATGCGGCCTCAACTAGAGGCCGAGGGTTAGTTTCATAACCTAAGATGTCATCCGGCATGCAAACTCTCTTCTTTCGCTATGATTTCCAAGCCTTCGCTTCGCAAAACCTCAATAACCTTTTGTAAAGCTGGCTCTAAAGCGGCCTGCCCTATTGCCGTCAAACCGATATGCGGTTCGAGGGATCCAGGCACAACGCCAACTAATGTTAGCCGCTGTGGGAATTCATCGGTTAAATGCAAAGCGGATAGCACATCTGATAAACCGAGTTGATGCGGGGAGATTTTACGCGTAAACAGTGCAGGAACTTCGTCATCGCGCAAGACTAAAATCGAGCCAGCCTGCTGGCTCGATAACACAACATCAGCAATGATCAAATGGTCTCTATCTGCCATCGGGCCAATCAATTCCATTCCCGCCGTTCCACCATCTAGCACTTCCACGCATTCAGGCAGGTGATAGCGCTGCTCTAAAGCCTCAACGATGCGTACCCCAATCCCTTCATCGCTCAGCAATATATTGCCAACACCTAAAACTAAAATACGCATTACAGCACCTTAACCTTAGTGACTTCGCCACCTTCTGGGTCAACAATGTGCACAGCACAAGACATACAAGGGTCAAATGAGTGAATGGTTCGCACCACTTCAAGGGGTTTAGCGGGATCAGCGACAGGAGTTCCTACCAATGCTTGCTCATAAGGGCCTGGCTCATCATTGAAGTTACGTGGGCCTGAGTTCCAAGTGGATGGTACTACCGCTTGGTAATTTTCAATTTTACCGTCTTTGATTACAACCCAGTGCGACAATAAACCACGTGGGACTTCCCCAAAACCAACACCTTTAATAGTGGCATTTTCAGGGAATACGGGTTTTACAAAGGTGGTGTAATCGCCTTTTCCTATGTTATCGACCAGCGCTTGCCATTGAATAGACAGAGTTTCATTCAGCACACAGCAGCGAACACTACGTCCGATAATTCGGCCCAATGTTGAATGCAGTTGATCCACACTAATCGTATTGCCTGTCAGTGTTTGGTACAGGTTTACCACATCATTAAAGTGTTTTTCTGTCGGCTCATGTTTTGCCGCTAATTTACACAACAAGTCAGCAAGCGGCCCGACTTCGACGGTTTTATCATAAAAAGTTGGGGCTTTTACCCATGAGTATTTACCGTCATCGTCCCAGCCCGTGTAATCTGGGTTGGTGGTGCCTTCCCATGGAGCCTGTGGTTCATTTTCTTTGTACCACGCGTGTTTGCTACTTTCTTTGATGCCGTTGATCAAGTACTCATCCATATGGCTAGTAATGGGGCGATAAGTACTAAAATCGCTGTTTTCCAGATAACCACCCGGTAATAGGAAACTCCCATTTTTACCGTCCATTGGCATTTCAGGCATACACATGTAATGTTTCGCGCCTTGGCCGACTTCGAGCCATTCAGGGTAGCCCGCAGCAATCACTGCTGCATCAATCTTATACACTTGCTCAATGAAATCCCCTAAACGGTCAATAAAGGATTTTACATACATCAAACGCTCGAGGTTCAGAACCCCGACACCATCAAGGTTAATAGGGTTTGCGACACCACCAACGGCAAGGTTTTGAATATGAGGTGTTTTCCCCCCTAATAACGCTACAATTCGGTTGGCATCTCGCTGACATTCAAGGGCTTGTAAATAGTGAGCTACGGCGATTAAGTTCACCTCCGGCGACAATTTCATCGCTGGGTGCCCCCAATACCCATTGGCAAAAATACCCAATTGCCCACTGGCAACCAGTTTTTTAATTTTATCTTGAACTCGCGTGAATTCTTCTGGGCTATTCAATGGCCACGTCGAAACGCCTTTCAAGATTTCTGCTGCTTTATTTGGGTCTGCATTCAATGCAGAGGTGATATCCACCCAATCTAATGCAGATAATTGATAAAAATGGACTATATGGTCTTGAATGGTGTGCGCGGCTAAAATCATATTACGGATATACTGCGCATTCACTGGCACATCAATATTTAAAGCACTTTCAATAGTGCGTACCGACACAATACCGTGCACCGTGGTACAAACCCCACAAATGCGCTGCATAATCATCCATGCATCACGGGGGTCTTTCCCTTTGACTATCTCTTCCATACCACGCCACATCGTGCCTGAAGCCCAAGCCTTGGTGACTTTTCCATCTTCAATTTCACAATCAATGCGTAAGTGACCTTCGATACGAGTGACTGGGTCTATTGTTATACGTTGGCTCATGCTTTACCTCGGGCCTCTGAATGGCTCATCGTTGTTTTTTTCAATGCTGGAATAACAGGTAATAAGCGGATCAATAAGATATAAGCGCATACCTCTATTGCCACAAAACCTATTGAAATTAAAAGTTCTTCTGTTGTAGGGAAATAGTCATATCCGCCCCCTGGGTTGAATGCAACGAGGGAATAGCTCATCCGCCACATGGCAGCCCCAATCAACATGCTCAAACCGCTTGCATATAACCACCGCGAATCATTTCTCAATGATGGCATGCGGAAAATAATCAATGGGAAAACCATTAATGCAGTTTCTATCCAGAACATCATGGCGTAGAAATCGGTATTGAAGATATGGTGCAACTTGCCCCGATAAATTAGTTCACCGAAACGGCAGACCAAGAACAGCACTAACAATACCTGCAAGATCCGAGTGATACGAACAAACAGCGGCCGTTCATCAGCGCCTTGCCCCCGCAACGCGGCTTGGAGTAATGACCCTTCGAAAATGACGATGGAAAAGCCCATAATGAATGCAGTCAGTAATGAGAGTAGTGGCAGCATTTCATAACTTTGCCAAATAGGGTGGACTTTATACCCCGCCGAAATCATCAATGAACCCATAGACGATTGGTGCATCATCGGCAGTAATGCGCCAAGAGCAATAATAAAAAACATCGCTTTATTCAGTCGCTTTAACGAAACCTTCCAACCAAAGCGCTCACACAGTGCAGGGGCAAATTCCAATGCCATCACACCGATATAAATCGTCATACACACTGCGGTTTCAAACAGCACTGAGTTGGTGTTAAAGAAACCGGGGATGTAGAAATAAGGCAAGTTCCAGTAACGACCTACGTCAATAGTGATAGACAAGCCACCGAGAGAGTACCCGAACAAACTGGCTAATAATGCAGGGCGCACTAACGGGTGATATTCACCTCGGTTAAATACATACACCGCCCAAGCCAGCGCCCAACCGCCACAAGCAAAACCGGTTCCAATCAGCAAGTCAAAAGCAATCCAGATCCCCCAAGGATAGCCACCATTTAGGTCAGAAACTGAGCCTAAGCCGAAGACCAAGCGTTTAACTATCAAGATGACACAAATCAGCACTAAGGGCCCAAAGACCATAATTGGCCAACTGACTAAACGCCCGCCTAGCGGCTGCTCTTTATGATGCGTCGTCATTTGAGTCATCTCCTTCGTGTTTGTCATTCTTGGTATTGCGATACACCAAGAAACTCAGCCCTGCCAACGCGGCCAATGGCAGTACCATGCCTTTGTAAAGCGTGTGCTGCACATATTCAGAACGCGCCCCTGTAGACAACTGCTCCAATTCAGGTAGCCCAAGGTTTTGATATGGCACACCGGAAAGAACAATGACTTGTGTACCACCGCCTTCAAGTTCGCCATAAACATGGGACTCATATTTCGGCACTTTAATCACATTTGGGTCATTGCTGTGTAAGGTTTGTCTTGGGTAGCCGTACTCATCCCCCACTTTGAGTGTTAAGCGTTTTTTGGCTTCCGCGAGTAATTCTTCACGCGTCCCGAAAATTACTGCACCTGTTGGGCAAACTTCGACACAACCGGGCAAACCGCCCTTGTCTAAACGTTCGACACCTTTTTGGTTGCATAACTCGCACTTATGAATTGCACCAAATTTGTCATCGTAGGCATATTTCGGGATATTAAATGGACACGCCACCATGCAATAACGGCAACCAGTACATACGCTGGCATCGTAATGAACAATGCCGGTTTTTGGGTCTTTTTTCAGCGCTTGAACAGGGCAAACCGACACGCAATTAGGGTCAACACAATGCATACATTGCTTTTTAATGTAGGCATAGCCATCTTTTTCTTGGTCTTTATGAACGCCTGTTCCACTGCTCCAAACCTGAATAATATTGTTGGTATAAGGGGTGAGTTTGTCATTATTTGACCAAGTTTGTTCCCCGACCGGGTTACGTTCCGGGTGGTTAATATCTTGGCATTTTGTCACGCACGCCTGACACCCAATACACAGGGTCGAGTCATATAGCATCCCCAAAGAATTAGGAATTGGCGGGCGGTTTTCAGGCCCCGCCAAGCTGGGTGAACTTCCCGCAAGTAATGCTCCCCCAGCGGAGAGTTTAAGAAAATTTCGTCTATTCACGGTTATTCTCCCCGTGAGTCAGTATCTTGTTGGCGTTTTTGACGACCTAATTCACGTACCGCCATCACGCTAACCCCAGCCACTAACCCGACAACACCACCAATTAACCCCACAGCTGTAGATGAAATTTGGCCACCTTCGCGGTTATTCACATCCGGTTTATCCACACGTGGTGTTGGGTTTTCAACACTTGCTAGTTGGTGGATAGCTTTATGGAACCCTACATTTTCTTCATTACAGCCATAACAAGGGTGACCAATTGCCACAGGCCAGACACCGCCAACATCACAGAATTGCAATGTGGAGCAGTTACCGTACGTTTCAGGTCCCTTACAACCTAAATGGTATAAACACCAACCTTCACGATGGCCATCATCACCGAACTCTTTTGCGAAGCGGCCCGCATCAAAATGAGGGCGACGTTCACAGTGTTCATGAATTAATCGACCGTACGCGAACATTGGGCGATTTTTGCTATCCAATTTTGGTGGGCGATTAAACGTAATTAAGTGTGCGACCGTCGCAAGGAAGTTATGTGGATTAGGTGGGCAGCCTGGAATATTAATAACGGTTTTATCTTTAATGACTTGATCTAAACCCACGGCTCCTGTTGGGTTATCACCTGCCGCAGCAACACCGCCCCACGAAGCGCAAGAACCTATCGCAATCACAGCCGCAGCGTGTTCAGCCACTTCACGAATATGCTCAACAATCGGTTTCCCCGCCACCATGCAGTAAATGCCACCATCTTTCAATGGGATAGAACCATCGACGACTAAAACATATTTTCCTTTGTACTTTTCAATTGCATCGTGTTTATTTTGCTCAACTTGCTCACCAAAGGCGGCAGACAACACCTCGTGGTATTCCAATGAGATGGTATCGAGAATTAAATTTTCCAAAGTTGGATGGGTTGAACACAGCAAAGATTCCGTACACCCTGTACACTCTTGGGCGCCAATCCAAATGACAGGAGGTCGAGCTGGGTCACTAATAGATTCCGCAATTTGGGCAGCAGCCTTCCCGCTTAATCCCATTGTCGCAGCCAGTGCTGTACATAACTTCATAAAATCACGGCGGTTAATGCCATGCGAAGAAATAATAGAGTTATCTCCTATCATTCTTTTTTCCTATTATTATGGGTGGCTTAAAACCTATTCACTAGGAGGGGATTTTTGTTTACTACCTTAAAGTTATAAATACCACAAAGCCCTATACACAAATGATGAATACGCTTTTTGCTTGTATTTATCTATTTAAGAAGCAAACAAAACCAACTCTAATGAAATAAATTCTTATTTAAGTAACCTGATGTATAAATATAAAATAAGATCCTATTCCTACCGCGCCTAAATCATTTGATCTTCATCAAAAGGCAATAAGAAATTTTATTTTTTTTATATATTTGCTAGAAAAATCGATTCAGTAACCCGTACTGAAACAAAAATGAAAATATAAATAAATAGATTTTATTTTCAATACTGCGTTATACATCACATCATTTAAAATAAAAAAACATTTATTTTTCATTGTGATACTTAAAACCATTGTATTAATATAATTAATTAAGCGGAATAGGTGTATTAATAACAACCCAACCATTAATATAAAAACAAATATGTTAAATAAGAATCAATATCAAAAATAAAATATAATCTATTAAAATGAAAAGCTGAAAAAATAGGTAGGTATACAACCCTATAAATATAATACTGCCCATTAGTAATAGATTAATTTTTCAACATCGCAGAAGCGATAGCGACTTGCCCCAATGATAGCCCACCATCTCCCATGGGAAATTGTTTTGCATATAGCACATCGAACTCAGATAGGTTATTCACTAATAGTTTTCTCAATAATTGGTTATGGGTCACGCCACCTGACAAAACAATTGTCTTAGTACCATATTGATTCGCTGACTTCCGTGCTAGCTCAGCAAGACCTTGCGCTAATGCCACATGAAAGGCATGTGCCCGTTGTGGTTTAGGCGCACAGTACGCTATCCATTGTTGCCAAAATGTATGTAAATCTAATTGTTGCCCCACTAATGGCATAGTGACCGGATGTACGCTCACGGGTGATTTCATGGCAATCGCTTCCAGTTGGCAAGCAGCCTCCCCTTCCCAACTGGTTTGTGCCGTACAAATACCTAACGCTGCAGCAACCGCATCAAAAAGCCGCCCAGTAGATGAAGCCGTTGGGCTATTAATTCCTTTCTCAATCGCCTTTTGTAAGCCTTGCCAAGGAAATGACATTAAATAAGCGGCGCTCTCTTGCTTTTGCCACTGGGGAACAAATTGTAAACAATGCGCAAGGAAATTACGCCATGGCTGCCGAGAAGCTAATTCCCCTCCCGGCAGTGCAACTGGGGGCAAGCCTCCTAGATATTGACTGGATTTATAATCCACTAGTAAGCATTCACCTCCCCATAGCCGGTGGTCACCCCCATACCCCAAACCATCCAAAGCTAACCCAATGACTTTACTTCCATTTAATGGCAAACCATGCTCAGCCATTACCGCAGCAATATGTGCATGATGATGCTGCACTTTTATCAATGGGATCCGTAATTGCTGTGATAACGCCTCGCCATAGCGCGTACTCACATAATTAGGATGCATATCAGAGACTATAGCGGTTGGCGTAAAACGATAAATAGATTCAAATAATGCAATCGCAGACTGATATTGCTCAAAAATATCCATATCATCAAGGTCGCCTAGGTGTTGGCTCATGACTGCACTTTTGTCTCGCAATAAACAAAAGGTATTTTTAAGATCAGCCCCTAAAGCCAGTATTGATGGGGAATTTTCAAACCCTTCAGGTAAATCAATCGCATCAGGGACATAGCCCCGTGCACGGCGGAGCATTTCCGCTTGTCCATCATGATAACGCACCAATGAGTCATCTGCACGTTGGACAATATCGCGGTTATGAGTGAGCCAAACATCGGCGATATTGGCTAAATCAACCAGCGCAGCTTGCTCGCTCAACACAGGGGGCTTCCCTGATACATTTCCTGACGTCATCACTAATGGGCGATTAACTTGTGCCATCAATAGGTGTTGCAATGGGTTAGAAGGCAACATAACACCGATTTCCGCTAGATTTGGCGCAATATATTGGCTTAATACAGGATTTTTCCAATTTTTAATCAATACTATCGGAGCGGCAGAGCTTTCTAATAATGCACGTAAGCCATCACTCAGCGGCATATTGTGCTGCTCTAACCAATTCAGTGATGGGATCATAACCGCTAGCGGCTTGGTTGGGCGGCATTTACGCCCTCGTAAAGCTTCTACCGCCTCATCACTACTTGCATCACAAGCAAGATGAAAACCGCCAATCCCTTTAATAGCAACAATTTTCCCGGCCAATAACTGCTGAGCTGCCAAGGCTAATGCATTCTCTTTATTTGCGATCATTTTTCCTGATGGGCCGCACAATTTAATTTCAGGACCACACACCGCACAGGCATTGGGTTGTGCGTGAAAACGCCTATCTGCGGGGGATTGATATTCCACTAAGCAATTAGGACACAAAGGAAAATCGGCCATTGCAGTATTGGGCCTATCATAAGGCATACGACGAATAATCGTGAAGCGAGGGCCGCAATGAGTGCAGTTTGTGAACGGGTAATGAAAACGTCGATTCGATGGAGCAAAAAGCTCTTGTTGGCATGCATCACAAGTAGCAGCATCTGGGATGACTTGAGTATCCATTTTACCTTCGCCACTACGGCGAATAGTAAATGCGTCGGGTAATTTATCCCATTGAAAAGGTTGCAGTTCAATACTTTCTATATGGGCTAACGGTGGGCAGTGTTGGTACAATAACTGAGTAAATTCAGTGGGTTCCGAATCAGTACATAAACGAATCAGCACCCCTTCGCCATCATTACAGACATCACCTAATAGTTTGCATTGGTGGGCTAATTGCCAAACATAGGGACGAAACCCTACCCCCTGAACTTTCCCTTTGATGCGTAACTGTATACCGTTTTTCACTCGTGCACCCTCTTAATACACTGAGGATATTTTCCCGCGAAGACATAAAAAAAACTTCACTTGAGATCAATAAAATATGAAAAACACATTAACAATACTCGCTCAATAGAAATAGCCACAAAGCAATTCTTGTGGCTATTTTAACAATAACAGTGAATTTATCAGTTTAATCGCTGATAAAACCATCTTCCATACGATTAAAGTTGTAGAAGAACTCAGAAGGATCCACGACCGCTGGGTCGCTATATTTTCTTGCTTCATCCCCCCATAATTGCTGCAATGCTTTCAGTTTTTCTGGGTACTTTTTCGCTAAGTCGGTTGATTCAGAAAAATCTTCTGCTGTATTGAACAGTTGCCATTGGTCATCATCATAGCTGGTGTTGTAACGGTGTAATGCGACAGCTCTCCAGTCTCCTTGAGTAATAGCTCGCTGACTACGCAGTTAAAAATACTGCACGTCACGGGTTTTTGCGTCATCCGAATTTAGTGTTCCCAAGAAAGATTTACCTGCCACAGGAATTTGTTTTCCCCCATCAACCTCTGTTGTAAATGAAGTTCCCGCTGCATCTAAAATTGTAGGGGCAATATCAATGACACTAACATATTGGGAGCGAATACTATTTGGTTGCTGTGTATGACTAGGCATGACACAATCAGTGGAGTTCTAACACCGCCTAAACAAGGCCATAATTTATAACGCTTAAAAGGTGTTGCCCCACTGGTTGCTGGCCCTGAACCATGAGGCGTTTCTTTCGATGGCACATTGAAATATCAGGATTTTTCAATCGATACGCTATATGTTGATAGAGTTATGGAACGCTTTACCCTGAATAAAGAAAAATTCCATAGTGCAAATAAAACCCCTGTTGAATATATCGCAGCGGGTGGTATCAACTATAAAACAAAAGAACTCACTGCCAGTTATAATTATGGCTATGCGAAAGATTTCATTGACCGTCATGTTCTTGAACTAAGCTATATGCCTTATTCTAATATCACTCTTGGGTTCCAAGCTTTTGGTAATGTCCCTTTAGAATTATATAAAGATATGCCCTCCGCACAGCAGGCCGCTAATGGCACCTCTTGGGTCTATGAAGGTACTGTTAGATGGTAACATGATGCCTTAGGTATGAAACTGGGTATTGGCTATACTGATGCTTCAAAAAATGACGGGTCACTCGGTTATTTTGACAGGCATCCTTTGAGAAATGCACGTTGGCGTATTGAGCCTATGTCATCTGCCGCTTATCACTATCAGCGTGATGGTGAATTAGCTCTAACAGGGCTTATTGATTATAAATATGCTGAAGATTTTTATTCTGCAGTACAATTAAATTACGGTCAGTTTGATTTTAAAAATAATAAAATTAAAACAGGTGAGATTAATCTCATCAATGCTTGGCAACCTAGTGATCCAAGCTTAAAAAACTTTACGATATTTACTAAATTAACCAAAGCTTGGTTATATCAAGTACAAGGAAACCGCGTACAGCCTGTTTTTGATGATAGTGGCCACTATATTCGAAGAAATGCTATCGCCGCAGATATTATTTTTGATTATAAATTCAATATATTTTAATACCACTAATCATGTGTCGAGGGGCAAAATGAAAAAAACAATTTTAGCTATTAGTTTATTAACGTTATTAGGACTTCAAGCTCAAGCCAGCAACGATAAAATGCGTATTTTATTAGTTAATGACGATGGATGTGAGGCATTTGGCCTAATTGAATTAAAGTCTCAATTAGATGCAAAAGGTTATGATGTTTGGCTTGTCGGTCCAGCAACAAATCAAAGCGGAATAGGGACTGCTATTACATTCAAAGCAGGGAAAGAGTTTGATGTTAAAAAAGTCGATGAGCGTACTTATTGTTTCCCTGGTACTCCTGCAGATTCACTGGATTTTGGTTTGCAGGGATTATTACGGGAAACACCACCAGACCTTGTAATTTCTGGAGTCAACGATGGCCCAAATACCGGAGCCTCGCAACTTAATTCAGGAACGGTCTCAGCCGCAGCTCGCGCTGTACGTCTTGGCTACCCAGCGATAGCCGCAAGTATTGGTTATATTATGACTGAAGAAGAAATAAAATCAGGTTGGCCTAGCACCCAAAAATATTGGCCTGATTCAGTCACTTATATTGTTGATCTCATTGATAATTTAAATAAAAAATGGGAGACTGGCGAGAAAGTACTTCCAGCGAGATCAGGATTAAGCATTAATTACCCTGCACTGCCTAAAGATAAAATTAAAGGCGTAAAGTTTATTGAAAACGAATATACCGTTTCACCACAAGTTTTATATGAAATAACCGCCGAAGGAAAAACTAAGCAATTCATTAATCCTGAAGCATTAAAAATGAGAAATGATAATTCGGATACTGGATACCTCGACAAAGGATATATTACTTATACTGTATTCGATGGTGATTGGAATGCACCTGAAGAAAAAGTAAAAGAATATAAAAATGATTTCAATTTTTAGGTCACAAAAAGGATTACAACATCCATCACATAGCTTCAAAAAGCCAGTAAGTATACGGATTAACAAGAAATTAAAAGCCGAGATGAATTACAAAAGTATTTTGGTGAGTCATTAGCGTGATATGTTTTAGAAAAACAAAAAAGCCACTTGCTAAGAAGTGGCTTAATGCGCTGATTTAACAGCTAAAATTTGGTGGCCCCTGCTGGACTTGAACCAGCGACCAATCGATTATGAGTCGACTGCTCTAACCAACTGAGCTAAGGGGCCAAAGTGGAGAGGATTATACGTGTAGTTTTAGCTTAGGTCTAGTGTTTCGAAACCGTATGATGAAATTGTGTTCAACCTAGTTACCTTTCTTATAATTCAATGCGATAGCACAGGCTATTACTATCATTCGAACGTCGTTTTTTGCAATTTTAATGAGCCCTGCTATTTTTTATTTAAATCACTTTCTCGCACTTTATCTATATTTAACTCTCACCAATATCAAATTAACAATAAAAACAACATCATAATTGCAATCAATTTTATTAAAAATTCTTTATTCAAACAATTGATATAGAACAATATTTTTTATATTCAAATCTCACAATATGGTCTATAGATAATTCGCATATAGGACAATAATGATGAAAAAAGTACGTGCAGTTCAATATGGTTGCGGAAAAATGGGTAAATTTTTGATCCGTTACTTGCAAGAGCATGGTGCTGAAGTTGTGGCGGCTTTTGATATCAATGAAGCCGTTATTGGCAAAGATATAGGTGAAATTGCAGGAACGACGCCAACAGGGGTAAAAGTACAGCCGCTACATGAAGCGGATAAAACCCTCGAAACCTTAAAGCCTGATGTTGGCATCATCGCAACATTGAGTACCATGGCTGATTTAGAAGATGCATTCTCCCTATTTGCTCGTCATGGTGTAAACGCCATTTCAACCGGAGAAGAAGCTCTTTATCCATGGAATTCATCACCTGAAATTACACAAAAGCTTGATGCATTAGCCAAAGAAAACAATTGTACCCTTGCGGGCAGTGGCTACCCTGATATGTATTGGGGCGTACTCATTGACACCTTAGCAGGCTCCATGCACAAATTGGTGAAAATTAAAGGTTCTAGCTGCTATAACGTTGAAGATTACGGTATCGCTCTTGCTGTCGGTCACGGTGCGGGTTTAACTGTTGATGAGTTCGACAAACAAATTGGTAACTATAATGACTTACCTTACGATGTTATTTCGCAGAAAATCGAAAGCGGTGAATATGCACCACCGTATATGTGGACACAAAACGGCTGGCTATGTAGCCGCCTTGGGTTAACGATCACCAGCCAAACTCAGCGCTGTGTACCGCAAATTGCCCAGCAAGATATTTACTCCGAAACGCTCAAAATGACTGTTAAAAAAGGGGATGTCTTAGGCTTATCTGCAGTAGTGATCACCGAAACCGCGGAAGGTATTACCCTAGAAACAGAGTGTATTGGGAAAATCTTAACAGCGGATGAGTGTGATAAAAATAGCTGGCAGTTAATTGGTGAACCCGACACCTCAATTGAGGTGAATAACCCAGCAACCGTAGAATTAACCTGTGCAAATTTAGTGAACCGCATTCCTGCACTGATTAATAGCCCAGCAGGCTATACCACCACAGAAAAAATGCCCAATAATGTATTTATGACCAAACCAATGCATGAGTATTTATAGCTAACATTGCCCACCTTTCGGTGGGCTATTTCCCCACACCTAGCCTTAGCGCGGTTTTACCATCTGCGATTCTAAGTGGTGTTTTATCGACGGCCATTCTGACTCGATAATGCTATATACGCAGCTATCACGCAGTTCACCCGTTTTAGTTTTCATATGATTACGCAAGATACCATCGAGCTTAGCCCCTAAACGTTCAATGGCACGGCGACTTTGGCTATTTAAAAAATGTGTACGAAACTCCACTGCAACGCAGTCTAATTCCTCAAAGGCATGTTTTAACAGCAAATATTTAGCCTCTGTATTTAATGCGGTACGTTGCACCTCTATTCCATACCAAGTGGCCCCGATTTCAACCCGCCTTACTGCATGGTCCACACGGTTATAAGAAGTAATACCCACTGGTTTATCGCTTCGTTTATCGATCACCACAAAAGGTAAACATTCCTTTTTCTGGAAATTTTCTAGGCGCTTTTCCACATCTTGAGAGAAATATTCAGGCTCAGGCACTAAGGCATACCACAAATTATGCAGCCCATCTCGCCGAATGATATCTGCCAGTTCGACGTCATATTGGTGAGATAGAGGTTCAAGGCGAACGTATTCACCTTCTAAAGTAATAGCTTGGCAAATCTCTTTCATCATGGTTTCCCTATATTGCTCTTTATGCTGTGTGTTTCTTTTTTTAATCTCTTTTTATGACATAAAAACAAAAAAACACCTATTTTTTTA
The DNA here is from genome assembly GCF_028479545.1 of Providencia sp. PROV201. NCBI lineage: Bacteria > Pseudomonadati > Pseudomonadota > Gammaproteobacteria > Enterobacterales > Morganellaceae > Providencia > Providencia sp. PROV201. The sequence continues at coordinate 8,065 of NZ_JAMPNW010000017.1, read as the reverse complement.
TGACACTCAGCTATTTAACCGAAAACATATGATAAAAATCACAAAATTTTAACATCTTTACCAAATTACCCCTTCATTACGCTACAGTTAACTCATCTGACCTGTTAATGAAATCCCGAATGGGAGTATAATAATGAGCAATTTCCCACACCTTTTTACCCCACTTGATTTAGGCCATACCGTCCTAAAAAATCGCATCTTGATGGGTTCAATGCATACTGGGCTTGAAGAACACCCACAAGGCAGTGAGCGACTAGCACATTTTTACCGCCTACGCGCTGAAAATGGTGTCAGCCTCATCATTACCGGTGGTATCGCCCCCAATCCAGAGGGGGCGCTTACCGCTCATGGCGCGGTATTAAACGATAAAAACCAGCTTTCATTTCATCAACAAATCACGGATGCCGTCCACCAAGCAGATAGTAAAATCGCCTTACAAATCTTGCATGCAGGGCGTTATGGGCTGCACCCTAAATTAGTTGCGCCAAGCCCTATTCAAGCAGAAATTATTCCTTTCGCCCCTCGAGAACTTTCAACTGATGAAGTTGAAAAAACGATTGATGACTTCGTGACAACAGCCAAGCTAGCTCAGCAAGCTGGGTATGATGGTGTTGAAATTATGGGTTCCGAAGGTTATTTAATTAACCAATTCATTACCAAGCGTACCAACCATAGAACTGATGAATGGGGTGGGAGTTACATAAACCGAATTCGCTTTCCCATTGAAATCGTGCGACAAATACGGGAAGCCGTTGGGGAAAACTTTATCATTATTTATCGACTTTCCATGTTGGATTTAGTCGAAGAAGGCTCAACATGGGAAGAAGTTGAATTTCTTGCCAAACAAATTGAAAACGCAGGTGCCAGTATGATCAACACGGGTATTGGTTGGCACGAAGCTCGAGTACCTACGATAGCAACACAAGTTCCCCGTAGTGCGTTTAGTTGGGTTACGCAAAAATTAATGGGAAAAGTGAATATTCCGCTGATAACCACAAATCGCATCAATGACCCCTTTGTTGCAGAACATATTATTGCCAATCATCAAGCAGATATGGTTTCAATGGCTCGGCCGTTTCTTGCTGATGAAGCATTTGTCCGTAAAGCAGCAGAAAATCGAGCTGATGAAATCAATACCTGCATTGGTTGTAATCAAGCCTGTCTCGACCTTATCTTTAGTGGAAAACTCGCCAGTTGTTTGGTTAACCCACAAGCCGTTAGGGAAATGGATTACCCTAACGAAAAAGCCCCACAGAGCAAATCTGTCGCAATTGTTGGCGCAGGGCCTGCCGGGTTATCTTGTGCAATTTATGCAGCAAAACGTGGGCATCGCGTCACTTTGTTTGAAAAGTCTAACCACATAGGTGGGCAATTTAACCTCGCGAAGCAAATCCCCGGTAAAGAAGAATTCCATGAAACTATTCGTTACTTCTGCCGACAACTGGAACTATTAAATGTTGATGTGCGCCTTGAACAACAAGCCGATGTTGACTGTTTATCTGGATTTGATGAGGTCATTATTGCAACGGGTGTCGTCCCACGAAAGATCCAGCTCGAAGGGGTTGACCACCATAAAGTCATTTCTTATATCGATGTCATCACCAAACAACGTTCAGTGGGGAAAAGTGCCGCCATTATTGGTGCTGGGGGGATTGGTTTTGATGTTGCCGAGTTGCTAACCCAAGAAGGAAAAAGTAGCAGTTTAGATTCATCACTATTTAATAAGGAGTGGAATATTGACACCACGATCCATTCAAAAGGTGGCGTATTTCCCCCACAAAAATCCCTTATGGCATCAGCTCGCCAATTGTACTTATTACAGCGTAAAAACAGTAAAGTCGGGGCGGGTCTTGGTAAAACAACCGGTTGGGTGCATCGCTTATCCCTAATGAAGCGGGGCGTGCAGATGCTAAATGGTGTTGAATATATGCGAGTTGATAACGAAGGGCTACATATTCGTTATCAAAATGAAATCCAGTGCCTTCCCGTTGATAATGTGATTTTATGTGCAGGGCAAGAGCCTTACCGCCCATTAAAAGTACAATTAGCAGAACGTGGGATTAATGCCTATGTTATTGGTGGTGCTGATGTCGCCGCGGAGCTGGATGCGCGCCGCGCTATCGAGCAAGGTATGAAAATTGCGTATCAGCTTTAATTTTTCTGCTCCGTTGTTCGGGATTTTCGCTAGGGTTTATCACATATCCCAAAAAAAGGCAGAGATTGCTTTCACAGTCCCTGCCCTTCTTTTGGTTCACACAATTAATCGCGGTGAGATAACCGTGCTTCAGCGTTAGCCAGTTTTTCATCTTCCGCTATGCACACAGCCGCAGTAAATAACACGTCAGTTGAAGAGTTAAGCGCTGTTTCGACTGAATCCTGTAACACGCCAATCATCACACCAACCGCAACCACTTGCATCGCAATCTCATTTGAAATACCAAACATGTTACAAGCTAATGGGATCAATAACAGTGAGCCGCCCGCAACCCCAGAAGCGCCACACGCACAGACTGCGGCCACTACACTTAATAGTAATGCTGTTGGGATATCAACAGGAATACCTAAAGTGTGTACCGCGGCTAACGTCAGCACAGTAATCGTTACCGCTGCGCCTGCCATATTGATGGTTGCGCCTAATGGGATAGAAACAGAGTAGGTATCTTCATGCAGATTCATACGACGGCACATCCCCATATTCACAGGGATATTCGCTGCGGAACTACGTGTAAAGAATGCCGTTACCCCGCTTTCACGTAAGCAAGCTAAAACTAATGGGTATGGGTTGCGCTTCATTTTCCAATAGACAATCAGTGGGTTAACAACCAAAGCAACGATCAACATACAGCCAATTAAAACCGCGAGAACGTGGATATAACCTTTTAAGGTTGCAAAGCCTGTCGTTGCGATAGTTGAAGCAACCAAGCCAAAAATCCCTAAAGGCGCTAAGCGGATCACAACACGTACCAGCTGTGTTACTGCATTAGAAAAATCATGAACTAAATTTTTTGTGGTTTCATTTGCATGGCGCAGTGCAATACCCAACCCAATCGCCCACGCTAAAATACCAATATAATTGCCCTTAATCAGTGCATCGATAGGGTTCGCAAATATATTGATTAGCAAACCTTTTAACACTTCAGCAATATTTCCCGGAGGATTTAGCTGTGTATCACCGACCACTAACACTAAATTTGATGGAAATAGGAAAGAACCAATAACAGCGACAACCGCGGCAAAAAATGTTCCCAAAATATATAAGACCAGTATGGGTTTGATATTGGTTTTTTGCCCTTGGCGGTGGTTAGCAATGGATGACATCACTAACACCCATACTAATACAGGCGCAACAGCCTTTAATGCACTAACGAATAAATCCCCTAACAACCCGACATTTTTTGCAGCAGATGGCCATAACCATGCAAGCAAAATACCTGCTATCAAGCCAACCAGTATCTGCTTGACTAGACTACCTTGGCTAATAACTCGCCATAACCCTGTTTTATTTGTATCCATAATAGACCTATATTATTTATCTTTATTAGGAATTAAATGTGTTTGCACAGCAAGTATAAGGAATAATAGTCGCCTGAAAAGGCAATTATTCAAAATATACACAATGATTGATTTTGTTTAACAAACATTTTACATAACTGTGATCTCAATAGAGTTTTGTTTCTTATAGTAGAATGGCATGAGCAAAATGGTTGAGTGTTTTCAGAGGGTTAAAAAAAATCCCCTGCTTTTACAGCAGAGGATTTAAAAAATGAAAAAAATGAAAAAGGTAAATTAATTTTTTGCTTCGTTGCGTTTATTAACAATAGCATTAATAACTAGCGTTACGACTAAGATTGACGCAATCACGCCCAATGAAATCGGTGTTGGGATGTGGAAAATATCAATCAATAGCATTTTTATACCGATAAAGCTTAAAATCACCGCTAAACCGTATTTTAGCATTGAGAATTTCTCAGCAACCCCAGACAACAAGAAGTACATGGCTCGCAGGCCTAAAATAGCAAATAAATTCGATGTTAAAACAATGAATGGGTCAGTTGTTACCGCAAAAATAGCGGGTATGCTGTCCACTGCAAATATCACATCACTAATCTCAACTAAGATCAGTACTAAAATAAGTGGGGTCGCAAATAAAATGCCATTACGTTTAATGAAGAATTTTTCACCATGTAATTCATCTGTCATGCGTAAATGAGAACGAACCCATTTGACTAACGGTTTATCTGTAATTGGCGAGTCATCTTCTTTAGCAAAAGCCATTTTCAAACCCGTAAATAGCAAGAACAAGCCAAATACATATAAAATCCAGCTAAATTGTGTGACTAACCAACTACCTGCAAAAATCATAATCGTACGAAGTACGATAGCGCCCAATACTCCATAAACCAACACGCGACGCTGTAAATTGGCTGGGATCGCGAAATAACTAAATAACATTAACCAGACGAATACGTTATCGACAGCTAATGCTTTTTCTAATAAATAACCCGTTAAGAACGCCATGGTTTGGCTATCGGCAAACTCACGTCCTACGTTCTCATTAAGATACCACCAAAAGCCTGCTGCAAAGAGCAGTGAAAGTGTTACCCACACGATACTCCAAGCCGCAGCTTGTTTCATCGACATTGCTTGGCCTTTGTGTTTCCCTTGCCAGAACAAATCAATGAGTAACATAAGTAAAATAATAACGGCAAAACTACCCCATAAAATTGGGTTACCAACTGAGTGCATTTTCCTTTCCCTTAAAAACAAAAAACGGCTGATATCCAGAAGACATCAGCCGCTTAAAATTCGTTAACCACAAGTTATTTCTTTTGGTTGTAAATTATGAGCAAACCCCGCCTTCTGGCAAGGTCTCACTTACAACACAAACACCCCGAAAATAGGGAACTGTGGTGCTCGGCTACCGGGTGTAATATGTACACCGTAATGACGATAAACCGACAAGAAGAAGTTACTCCCCTTTGCTATGGCGATAAGATACGGTAAATAGTCTTAAAATGCAATAATTAGCCGTTATTGTTTTATCGTTATTTTTTTACATTAAAAAGATAAATTAACCAGTATATTTCGCATACTCTGAGAAAAAAAACAGGCTAAACGCCGTTTTTAAGCACTTTACATCGTTACATACCACACGATAAATTGTAAAAATAAACCAAAACTTAAATGAATTCTAAAAATAAGCTTAAAATTTGCTGTTTAGTTATTTTCTGTTTTGTTAAAGTGAGCGTGTTTTACACTAACAGCCTGAGGAAACACTACTTTCACTTTGGCATTCACTTAATCCATTTCTCCCTGCCCAACAACAAGTTTGTTGCTGTTATTGCCGTTTAGGAAACATTAATGGAATTAGTTAAAGAACTTTTTTTCGCCCTTTGGCACCAAGATTATGTCACCTTATCTAACCCTGCGTTAGTGTGGTCGATTTACTTCATGCTGTTCGCTATCTTGTTTCTTGAAAACGGGGTATTGCCTGCAGCGTTTTTACCTGGTGATAGCTTATTGATTTTAGTTGGTGTACTCATCGCTAAAGGCGCGTTAAGTTATCCGCTCACCATCGTCATTTTAACCGCTGGTGCCAGTTTAGGCTGCTGGGTTGGTTATATACAAGGGCGATGGCTGGGTAACACACGAATTGTTAAAGGCTGGCTAGCGCACTTACCTGAACACTACCACCAACGCGCTTATGGCTTGTTCCACCGTCATGGCCTCGCTGCCTTATTAATTGGCCGTTTTTTAGCTTTTGTCAGAACACTACTTCCAACTATCGCAGGCCTTGCAGGCTTGCAAAATGGTCGTTTCCAAGTATTTAATTGGTTAAGTGGCTTACTGTGGGTGTTAATTTTGACTGCGATTGGTTATGGCTTTGGTAAAAGCCCGATTTTCCTACAATATGAACATCATATTATGAATATTTTGATGTTGATCCCTGTAGGGCTACTGATCCTTGGCCTAATTGGTAGCATTGCCGTTGTCGTCAAGAAAAAGTTTTCAAATAAAAAAGTAAATTAATCCTCCGTGCGGGAACGCCCTGTTCTCGCATTTTCATTTTTACTTAATTTTACCTCTCAATATTTCGGTTCGTCCCAACAAATATAACCCACTGAAAATAAAAATATTTTCCTTAATACTGTTTTTTACATTTTTTCTGAGCCCACAATTTATTGTTGAATAACTCATTGCACTTAATGTAAAAACGGTTATTGTTAATACAGTGAAGTTTCTTTTCTATTGATAGGAGGTTCTACATGTCATCAAATCATTCATCAGAAGACCTACGCGCAGAACTCAAAGCGTTAGCTGACTCTCTTGAAGCTGTATTGAATGATACAGGCGAGAAATCGAAAGAAGAGATTGAAAGCTTGAAATCCAAAGCGAAAGACGCACTTTGCTCATCTCGCGCTAAACTCGGTCAAACGACTGAAAGGATCACTGAACAAACTAAAGAAATTGCGGGCCGCGCAGACAACTATGTCAAAGAAAACCCATGGACTGGTATCGGTATCGGTGCTGCTGTTGGTGTGGTTCTTGGCGTACTTCTCGCGAAACGTTAATGACTTATGGAACAAAATCAACAACGTCAGGGCCCCGGTAAAGGGGTCCTTGAAATACTACAGCGTATCGCGAGTATCACCGTTAATATTGTTGAAACTCGCCTTCAGCTCATTGCTGTTGAGCTTGAAGAAGAAAAAGTTAATTTTATCCAACTGCTATTGTTAGTTGGGCTAGCGCTTCTTTTTACTGCTTTTGGTCTAATGTGTCTAATTGGACTCATTTTTTGGTCTGTAGACCCTATTTATCGTTATCAAGCCCTGGCGATAACAACAGGATGTTTAGTTCTACTCGCCATTATTTTTGCTATTTGGGCCCTCAAAAAAGCGAAGCAATCTACCTTATTGAGCTCCACACGGGAGCAATTAAGCCAAGATGCAAGTGCATTAGCAGGTAAGGATAATGACCAGAAATAAACGCCAATTACTTGCCGCAAAAAAACAGCGATTACTCAACAGAATTGAGCAGCAACGGAGCGACCTTGCTGCAAGTTCTGAAGATTGGCTACATGTGACAGCCCCTTATGACCGCACATGGAAAACCTTGGTTACCTTCCGCCCTTTATTTATTGCGGCAACAGGCCTGCTTTCAATTTATTCACTGAAAAGACCACAGCGCATACTCCAATTAGGGAAAAAAGCCTTCACGATGTGGGGCATAGCCAGAACAATTCAAAGTACGATCAATGCAGGAAAGAAATAGTTTCAATTAAAATCAATATGTTAAATTAAAACTCATCACTTTAGCTAATTCCTCCTCCATCTCCATTCAATTTTTTTGACTATCTTTGTTAATAAGCTTTGCTTTTTATTGAAAAAGCAAATGACTACTATAAGCCCATCAAATGTTTTCTTGCCTATTTGTGCTGAAAACAACATTACAAAGCGACACATATCGCAAATAATTTATATTTAATGGCTTATTAGTCTGGAGAATCTTAATGAAAAATTTAGAAAGTGGTGCGGTATTGTTAGCTCGTATTATGATGCCAATTCTGTTCATTGTTGCTGGGTATGGAAAACTGGGAGATGCATACGCAGGAACACAGCAATACATGCAAGCAATGGGTGTTCCAGGCTTTTTATTACCGTTAACCATTTTATTAGAGCTTGGTGGTGGCCTAGCCATTCTGTTCGGTTTCTTAACTCGAACTGTTGCCCTATTTACTGCAGGCTTTACCGTATTAACGGCGCTACTGTTCCATATCGACTTTAGCGTGGCACCAAATAGCTTAATGTTTATGAAAAACTTTACTATTGCAGGCGGTTTCTTACTGTTAGCTGTGACTGGCCCAGGGAAATTTAGTATTGACCATTTATTAAATAAAAAATGGTAACTCCGATTTCATTACACCCTTATTGATTTAGTTTATTTTTGTCCAATTTGTACCTCCTTCGGGAGGTATTTTTTTGCCTAAAATAAAGGTTTTGGCTCAGCTGAAGGAAATTTATTTGGGTAAGGAGTTCTCAGTTATTGTTTTAGGGGGCTGCATAAT
>NZ_JAMPNW010000016.1:0-95645 GCF_028479545.1 Providencia sp. PROV201 | reverse complement strand
TGGCGCATTATAGGGAGTCAGAAAAATCTGGCAAGTGTTTTTTTGAAAAAAACTTTCAAGTGACTACATTTTATACTTTACGACCAATTCTCAAACAAAAAAAGCAGTTTTATACGTAATTTGATATAAAAAAGGTGGCTAATGATAGCCACCTTTTGATTCTACAATAATATCAATTACTGTTTAGCAACGATTTCGTCATTTTCTACATCTAAAATGACTGGTTTACCTGGCAATAACCTACCTGACAAGATTTCTTGTGCCAGAGGGTTTTCAATTTCCTGCTGAATTGCACGTTTCAATGGCCTTGCTCCGAAGATTGGGTCAAAACCAGCCTCCCCAATTTTCTCAAGTGCAGCTGGTGTTGCGCTGACTTCATAGCCGTGCTCTTCAAGACGTTTGTATAAACGAGCCAGTTGAATATTGGCAATATTCGTAATTTGCTCTTTACCTAATGGATGGAATACAACGACTTCATCGATACGGTTAATGAATTCAGGCCTGAAACTATGAGATACCACTTCCATCACCATATCTTTCATTTCTGAATAACCAATCATGCCAAACCTTTCTTGGATTAAGTCAGAACCCAAGTTAGATGTCATAATGATCACCGTATTACGGAAGTCTACCGTTCTACCTTGCCCATCCGTTAAGCGTCCATCATCAAGCACTTGCAATAAAATGTTGAAAACATCAGGGTGTGCTTTCTCAACTTCATCCAATAAAATGACGGAATATGGACGACGTCGAATAGCTTCGGTTAAATACCCACCTTCTTCATAACCGACATAACCTGGAGGTGCGCCCACTAAACGCGACACCGCATGTTTTTCCATAAATTCAGACATGTCGATACGAACCATTGCATCATCGCTATCAAACATGAAGTTTGCTAACGCTTTACACAACTCAGTTTTACCTACCCCTGTTGGCCCTAAAAACATAAACGAGCCAATTGGGCGATTTGGGTCTGATAACCCTGCACGGCTACGACGAATTGCATTCGATACTGCAACGACCGCTTCATCTTGCCCAATAACACGCTGATGGAGTTGCTGTTCCATGCGTAACAGTTTTTCTCTTTCGCTTTCTAGCATTCGAGATACTGGGATACCAGTCCAACGCGCTAAGATTTCAGCAATTTCAACATCTGTTACTTTGTTACGTAACAGTTTCATGCTTTTACCTTCAGCTTTCGTTGCTGCTTCCAGCTGTTTTTCCAATTCTGGAATTTTACCGTATTGCAATTCGGACATTTTTGCCAAATCACCCATACGGCGTGCTTTTTCCATCTCGATACGTGTATTTTCAAGTTCAGCTTTAATATGCTGAGTACCCGTTAATGATGCTTTTTCAGCTTTCCATTCTTCTTCTAACGCAGAATATTCACGCTCTTTCTCTGCAAGCTCTTCTTCTAACATTTCAAGACGTTTTTTACTTGCGTCATCCGATTCTTTTTTCAGCGCTTGCTGTTCAAGTTTGAGCTGAATAATACGACGTTCCAGCCTATCCAAGGATTCTGGTTTCGAATCCATTTGCATACGTAAACTTGCACCCGCTTCATCAATCAAGTCAATTGCTTTATCAGGTAACATACGGTCAGTAATATACCGATGTGATAACGTTGCTGCCGCCACAATCGCTGGGTCTGTTATCTGTACGTGGTGATGCAATTCATAACGCTCTTTTAAACCACGTAAAATGGCAATTGTGTCTTCAACAGATGGCTCTGCCACATACACTTTCTGGAAACGACGCTCTAAAGCAGGGTCTTTCTCAATGTATTGACGGTATTCATCTAATGTGGTTGCACCAACACAGTGTAATTCACCGCGAGCTAGAGCCGGTTTTAACATATTACCCGCATCCATCGCACCATCGGCTTTACCTGCACCAACCATGGTGTGTAACTCATCAATAAACAGAATGACGTTACCTTCCTGTTTGGCAAGATCATTTAGAACCGCTTTCAAACGCTCTTCAAACTCGCCACGATATTTCGCACCCGCAATCAGCGCCCCCATATCCAGGGATAATACGCGTTTGTTTTTTAGCCCTTCTGGTATTTCACCATTTACAATACGTTGTGCTAACCCTTCAACAATTGCTGTTTTACCAACACCTGGCTCACCAATCAGCACTGGGTTATTTTTAGTACGGCGTTGCAGTACTTGAATGGTCCGACGAATTTCTTCATCTCGACCAATCACTGGGTCTAATTTGCCTTGCTCTGCACGTTCGGTTAAATCAACAGTGTATTTTTTCAAGGCTTGGCGCTGGTCTTCAGCGCTTTGGTCATTCACTTTTTCTCCACCACGCATCTGTTCTATTGCCTTTTTTAAATTATCTTTATTAACACCAGCAGCTTTGAGCATGTCTGCTAATGTCGTATTGGCTTCTAAAGCTGCGACAAGAAATAATTCTGAGGAGATAAACTCATCTCCGTGCTTTTGTGCCAACTGATCACATAAATTCAAATGACGCATTAAGTCACTTGATGGTTGAACATCGCCCGCTACACCTTGCACTTGAGGTAAACGCCCTAATGCATCTTCGACTTTTTGCTGAAATTGTACGGCATTCACGCCTAACGTCGTCAGCAATGGACGAACTGTGCCACCCTCTTGATTAAAAAGGGCACTTAATAGATGAATAGGTTCGATAAACTGGTTTTCGCGCCCAAGGGCTAGTGATTGGGCGTCAGCGAGAGCTTGCTGGAATTTATTCGTTAAACGGTCCAGACGCATAACACCTCCAATAAATGAGATTAAATTTGCTACTGGATACTAGATGAGGTCAGTTATTAAATATTCAAGTTTCGCAAGGAATTATTTCTGTTATATCCATTAATTTAGAACAAAACACCAACGCTAGGTATTTATCCATATTAATGATGCCATCCTGCCGGTTTTTCCTTCCCTTCGATAGGAAAAAAATCTGTTTTTATCTGTTACTGTACAAAAATCACCACCATAGACCTTCGTTACGCCAGCAGCCTGTAGTTTTTTACGTGCTAATAAATAAATATCAGCTAGATATTTATCATTATAAGGAATAAAGGCAGAGACTAAATCAGATGATTGATTAACAAAAGCCTCTTTGACTTCTTTACCAACTTCAAATTTCTCAGCACCAATAGCGGGGCCAAGCCAAGCGATAATTTCATTTGCAGGACTAATAAACTGATTGATTGTATTTTCAAGAACCCCATGACATAGCCCGCGCCACCCTGCGTGGGCTGCTGCCACTTCCGTTCCTGCTTGATTAGTAAATAACACAGGCAAGCAATCCGCAGTCATAATAGCGCAAACTTGCCCTACCTGATTGCTATACACGGCATCTGCTTGCCTATTGTGAACTTTCTTACCAACAAGATTGAGCACATCCGTCCCATGAACTTGCTCAAGCCAAACAGGCTGTTGTGGCAGCTGAGCAAGTTTTTCAAGGCGCTGACGATTTTCACTGACGGCATTGGGGATATCCCCAACATGATCACCTAAATTCAAGCTATCAAAAGGTGGTAGGCTCACACCACCTGCACGCGTTGTACTACAGCTCGCTATGTTGTTAGGTTGTGGCCAATCAGGGAAAATCAATGTATTCATTACCAGTCCATATCGTCTTTATGCAGTTCAGTATCTGCTTTTAGAGCTTCAATAAGCTTAACCATATCATCAGGTAACGGTGCATGCCACTCCATTTGAATACCTGAAATTGGGTGATATAAGCGTAACATGGTGGCGTGCAGTGCTTGCCTATCAAAATTACGCATCACTTCCAGAAATTCTTCTGTCGCCCCTTTTAATGGACGCGGACGGCCACCGTATAAAGGGTCACCAATTAATGGATGATTGATGTGGGCCATATGGACACGGATTTGGTGGGTTCTCCCCGTTTCCAGACGTAAACGTAACCGAGTATGGGCTCTAAAGTGCTCCATTATTCGATAATGCGTTACCGCAGGTTTCCCCATTGGATGAACAGCCATATGCGTTCTTTTAGTTGGATGACGAGAGATAGGTTCTTCTACCATGCCCCCCGCAGTCATACGGCCTACTGCAACCGCTTCATATTCACGCGTAATTTCTCTACGTTGCAATGCTTCAACGAGGTGGGTTTGAGCAGGAACTGTTTTTGCTACAACCATTAAGCCAGTGGTGTCTTTATCTAAACGATGAACAATACCGGCTCTTGGCACATCTGCAATTTCAGGATAGCGATATAACAACGCATTCAAAATTGTGCCATCAGGGTTCCCTGCACCAGGGTGAACAACTAAATCACGCGGTTTATTAATAATTAAGATATCTTCATCTTCATAAATCACATTAAGTGGGATATCTTGTGGTTCCCAGCGATTATCTTCTTCAATGAGGGCGTCGATTAAAATTTGTTCACTGCCGAAAACTTTTTCTTTTGGCTTATTGATAACTTTGCCATTAACCTGCACTCTATCAGCTAAAATCCATTCTTTTATGCGAGAACGTGAATAATCAGGGAACAATTCGGCCAAAGCCTGATCTAAACGTTGACCAAGCTGTGATTCAGCGATAGTTGCACTAAGTTGTACTTGTTGAGCCATAAATTAATCTACTTTTTGGTGTTTGTATTTTGACGGCAGCGCCGTTTCATTTAAAATATATGCTATTGTAACTCGAATTTTGCCGGGAGCCTTATGGATAGACTCCCTCGAAACACTCAGAGGATAACCTACACGTGATGATACGTATGAAAAATCTGGTGGCTGCAGCCACGTTGAGCCTGATTTTAGTCGGCTGTTCCAGCACTCCTGAAGTCAGCCCTGATAGCTCCCCTGCTGAAATATATGCAACGGGTCAGCAAAAATTACAGGACGGCAATTTTAAAGCAGCGATTAAACAATTTGAAGCTCTTGATAACCGTTATCCATTTGGTCCATATGCTCAACAGGTTCAATTAGACCTGATTTATGCATATTATAAATCAGCAGAACTGCCAATGGCGATAGCTGCGATTGACCGTTTCATGCGTTTGAACCCAACTCATCCAAATATTGATTATGTCCTCTATATGCGAGGCTTAACCGCAATGGCTCTGGATGATAGCTTATTGCAAGGCCTTTTTGGTATCGACCGCTCAGACAGAGACCCACAGCATGCACGAGTTGCATTCAAAGATTTCAGTCAGCTAGTTCGCTACTATCCTAACAGCTTATACTCAAATGATGCGAGTAAGCGATTAGTCTTCTTGAAAGACCGTTTAGCGAAATTCGACCTTTCTGTTGTCGAATACTACAACAAACGCGGTGCTTATGTCGCGGTTGTTAATCGTGTTCAACAAATGCTAAAAGACTACCCAGACACAGAAGCAACACGTAATGCCTTAGCATACATGGAAATTGCTTATAATGAGATGGGGCTAAACCAAGAAGCGAATAAAGTTGCGAGTATTATTGCTGCAAACCCACAATAATAACATCGTGAGATCTAAAACAGCAGCCAAGGCTGCTGTTTTTCTTTGCTAGCGGCGATTTAGTTGCTTGCTCATTTAAGGGACTAATTTTAACCCAAAAAAAGCTCCGGCTATTTACCGTTCCCCTAGCCAACTCAATCAGTGTCCCTTAATCCATTCATTTTGGCAATGCTTTTTCACCCCTTTTTTATGTGAAATCACACTTCAGATAGCTGTTACTCTTCCCCTGAATGAGATGTGATCTACATCAATTTTTTCTTAGCAAGAATAGGTATTCTGAACTCAACAAAGACGGAAACAATGAGAGGTAACTATATGATAGTGAACATTACTAGCAAGCAAATGGACATTACCCCAGCGATTCGTGAGCACATTGAGAGCCGTCTAACAAAACTCGACAAGTGGCAAGTATCCCTGATAAATACCCATATTGTATTATCAAAAGAGCCACAAGGTTTTATGGTTGATGCCAACATAAAAACAGCGACAGGAAAATTGGTCGCAAGTGCCAAACATGAAGATATGTACGTTGCAATTAATGAACTAATTAACAAACTCGAAAGACAACTCAATAAAGTGCAACATAAAGGAGAATCAAGAAGAGCATATAATAGTGTAAAAGAAGCGAATAATACTGTTACGTTATAATTTTATATTATCTATCAACTAATCTTGAACCTTACAAACGCGCTCACTATGGGCGCGTTTTTTTATGTTTCTGATCCTTACCTATTGACTTCTTAGTGAGTATCGGGTTTATTTAAATTGAATCTGATTAAAGGTATTCATATGAATCTTAATTTTGTTTTCTTTTTCTTCTTTAGCAACTCCTAATTAGGGGCTTTTGTCGTTCGAGAAAGAAAAGAAGACAAAATTAAAAAGCCCCCTCTAGGGGGCTTTTTTTATATCATAATATTAACAGGGTGGGCAGAATGGAAAACAGCACTAATTTATTGAAAGTAAGAGAAAAAATAAGCCAACTGGATAGTGAGTTACTCAATCTTTTAGCAAAGCGCCGTGGTTATGCTGTTGAAGTTGCGGAAACAAAAATTGATGATAGCCGCCCAATTCGTGATAAAGACCGTGAACGCCAGCTTTTGGATGTTTTAATTAACAAAGGCAAACCTCTAGGGCTTGATGGCTTTTATATTACTCGCTTATTTCAAATGATTATTGAGGACTCCGTTCTTACACAACAGGCAATTTTACAAAAGCATTTAAATTTAACCCCTAGTGACACTGCCCGGTTTGCGTTCTTAGGGCCTAAAGGCTCTTATTCACACATTGCTGCACGCCAGTACTCAGCCCGTCATTTTGACCAATTGGTTGAATGCAGTTGCCACAAATTCCAAGATATTTTTTCATTAGTTGAAAATGGACAAGCGGAATATGGTATTTTGCCAATAGAAAACACCAGTTCGGGCGCAATTAACGATGTTTACGATTTACTGCAAAATACGTCATTATCAATCGTCGGAGAGATTCGGCTCCCAATTAACCATTGTCTCCTAACTACAGGAAATACCGATCTCAGCCAGATCAAAACCGTTTATAGCCATCCACAGCCTTTCCAGCAATGTAGCCAGTACTTAGCGCAATTCCCACACTGGGAAATAAAATATTGTGATAGCACTTCAACTGCAATGCAAATGGTCGCAGACCAAAACTCACCAAGTGTCGCAGCTCTTGGAAGTGAAGCTGGTGGCGCACTATATGATTTAAGTGTAATAGAGCATAACCTTGCTAATCAGCAAATTAATATGACTCGCTTTATTGTTGTTGCACCACAAGCAATTGAAGTCACAGAACAAGTTCCTGCAAAAACAACACTGCTTCTTACTACTGGCCAACAAGCCGGTGCTTTAGTTGATGCATTAGTTATTTTGAAAAATAATAAGATAATTATGAGCAAATTAGAATCACGCCCAATTAATGGAAAACCGTGGGAAGAGATGTTTTATGTCGATGTGCATGCAAACTTACGTTCAGATAATATGCAACAAGCTTTAAGAGAGCTTTCAACAATTACTAGGTCAATTAAAATATTAGGCTGCTACCCATCCGAAAATGTGGTTCCTGTTGAACCTGAAAAAATTACACCTTAATAAGATATAGTTAGGCTGCATTTTTCAGTGCAGCCTATTA
Source organism: Providencia sp. PROV201 (assembly GCF_028479545.1). Classification (NCBI taxonomy): domain Bacteria; kingdom Pseudomonadati; phylum Pseudomonadota; class Gammaproteobacteria; order Enterobacterales; family Morganellaceae; genus Providencia; species Providencia sp. PROV201. The sequence continues at coordinate 88,046 of NZ_JAMPNW010000016.1, read as the reverse complement.
AACTGAAACTATACTCTCACTTCAGGTTGGTGAGTCGACGATTTCACTCTGAAATAATTGACTAGCTCCTTCAAATGGTACGCCTGTTCATTTAATGAGTCCGCTGCGACAACAGATTCTTCAACTAGACTCGCATTTTGCTGTGTAGTTAAATCAAGCTGCCCGACCGCACTATTGATTTGAGAAATGCCATCGCTTTGCTCACGGCTAGCCTGCCCAATTTCACGTAATAACGCATTCATCTCTTTTACACTATCAACCATGCCATGTATTTGTTGAGTTGCTTTTTCAACAAGTTCCATGCCTTCTTGTGTTTGTGCCGATGAATTTTCAATCAACACACGAATATCACTCGCGGAAGCGGCACTTTTCTGTGCTAATAATCTTACTTCTCCAGCAACAACAGCGAAGCCTCGCCCATGCTCACCAGCTCTTGCGGCTTCAACAGATGCATTCAATGCTAAAATATTGGTTTGGAATGCAATAGAGTCGATTAGATTAATAATTTCTGTCATCTGTGATGACGAACCATTAATTGCACGCATTTTGTTCGTGACTTGGCTCATCATGTCACCATTATTTTGCACAATAATCGCAGCTTGGTCTGCAAGCATACTGGCTTCATGAGTGTGTTCAGTCGTGTTTTGAACCGTTGACGTGATTTGTTCCATTGAACTGGCTGTTTCTTCAACTGATGCAGCTTGCTCTTCGGTGCGCGCGGCCAGGTTTTGGTTCCCCGCAACAATCTGCCCTGCTGCTGCCGAAATACTTTCAGAACCTTGCTGAACCTCTTGAACGATTTCTAGTAGGTGCTCTTTCATCGCATTAAGTGAATTTAATAACACTCCTGTTTCATCTTTTGAGGTAACCTGAATATCCTTAGTCAGATCCCCATTTGCAATTGACTGAGCGAAATTGACTGCATTTTCCAATGGCCTTGTAATAATTGTCGTAATATACCAACCCATTATGCAGCCCGCGCCAATACTCAAGATTGATAGCACTGCTAGTAATATTTTATTACTTTCATAGTCTGCATTAACTTTCCGGCCAATCTCTTGCATCTGCAAATCTTGAATTGCCATTAAAGTTTGAATTTGATCTCGATAATCACGCTGAATACTCGACGTTTTCGTCATCATCTCGTCAATGGCAGCTTGGCGATTGTTCTGTTGTAAGAACGCATTCATACGAGCCTGTGATGCATGGAACTGTTGACGGATCACACGTAAGTCCGCCAAAATTTCTTTAGAACGATCATCGGTCACACTAGTTTCTAATTTTTCAAATAACTCTGTTATTTTCAGTGTAATTTTAGCCAGCTCTTCACGACGCTTATCACTCCCACGATCATCAAGTAAAATAAGCTCTTGGATCCCAATAAAAGAATAAAAGTTATCCATCATCTGCCCTGCTGTCGAAGCAATAGGGTAGCTTTCATAAAGCACTTGCTTCATTCCTTCATTAGCTCGGTTCATATTTGCTAAAGAAAATATTGAACTTAAGATAATAAGCGCAACAAAACTACCAAATGCGACCGTTAACTTCATACTGATTTTAAGATTTTTAAAAAACATATATTTACCACGCTAACCATCATTTAATGAGTAGAGTTATCGGTAAAATAGATGAAATCTTTATCATATAAATCGATCGATTTATAAATATTAATTTTATAAATCGATTAATTTAGAATTAAATAGTGAATAAATTTAATTTTTGGCTAAGTGGCATATTATTCGATAGAAATTATACATATAAGTACAATTGCTTATTTTAAATAAATATATAGACAAGATTAGCTAAAACAGAAGACTATGGAAGATAATAATAAATCAACAAAAATTAAAGCCCCCTACCGCCATAAAACACGATAGAGGGTGGAGATGATTATTTTCGATTATCATTTGCTCGTTGCAATAATGATTGGCTTTCTTTCATGAAATGATGGGCATCTTCGCCGAACCACTGACTAACTTGATTAAATTGGCGAATAAATTCTGCTTTATCTTTGTTCTCTAGTAGTGCTATTGAATCACCTAATAACTGATGATATCTACGTATCAATTCAACATTTTCATTTGAAGACATAATAATGTCTGCATATAGTTGAGGGTCTTGGGCAAATAGACGCCCAACCATCGCAAGCTCTAAGCGATAAATAGGCGATGATAAATCAAGCAATTGCTGTAAATCGATATTTTCCTCAGCAAGATTTCGCCCGTAAGTAAATGTTGTAAAGTGGCGTAATGCCTGAATAAAGCTCATGTTTCTATCATGCTCTTCGGCTGATATTTCTTTCAAACGAGCTCCCCAAACTAATAGTTGTTCAAGGAACCATTGATAAGCCTCTGAACTACGGCCATTACAGTAAGCAAAAACTTGCTTTGCAACACTACCAATATCAGGGCCAAACATCGGGTGAAGCCCAAGTACTGGCCCATCATGGGCTGCTAACATCGCTTCTAATGGCTGTTGCTTAATCGATGCAATATCCATCAAGACCGTGCTTTTATCCAGCCTAGGCAGTTGGTTGATGACTTGTACCGTCAAATGTATTGGCACACTAATCATCACGATGCTAGCACCTGCTACTATAGATTCTGCTTGCGGCCAGTCACCTTCATTTAAGGTCTTTACTTGGTAGCCTGATAAGTTAAGGAGACGATGAAATAGCCGTCCCATTTTCCCATCACCACCAACAATCACAATGGGGCCTGCTGATGGGTTCAGTGTTTTAAACCCTTTATCATTTTCACGTGCATAAGATTCGCGCATGATCCGCCTAAGAATATCTTCAATCAGATCAGGCGGGATCCCCATACGCTCAGCTTCTGCGCGACGTGCTGCCAACATGCTTGTTTCTCGTTCAGGCACATAAATCGGTAAACCATGTAAGCTTTTCACTTCACCGACTTCAGCAACCAGTTGCAGCCTTTTTGCTAATAAATCTAATAAAGATTTATCAACTTCATCAATTTGTTCCCGTAAATGGGTTAACTCAACAGACATACCAATACCTTGATCAGCTCACTTTACTCAATTTTTGCGCACGTTGTTCAAGCACAGGTAACAATGCCTGATGTAAATTACGCAATACCGTTTCCGTCGTTTGCCAGTTAATGCAGGCATCTGTTACTGAAACACCGTATTTCATTGCGTCACGGGCTTGCTCAGATGTTTGATTCCCTTCATTAATATGGCTTTCTAACATAATACCTGTAATTGATTCATTACCATTAATAATTTGTTCAATAATAGAATCAACAACTAATGGTTGACGGCGGTAATCTTTATTTGAGTTTCCATGGCTACAATCCACCATAAGCGATGGCGCTAAACCTGCTTTTTTCATTTCCACTTCACAAGCCGCGATATCTTCAGCATTGTAATTAGGCGTTTTTCCACCACGTAAAATAACATGCCCATTACTATTGCCTTTAGTATGCAATAAACAAACTTGGCCCGATTGGTTAATTCCCATAAAACGGTGTGGCATTGCTGCTGCTTTTAACGCATTAATTGCTGTAGATAAGCTACCATCGGTCCCATTTTTAAAACCAACAGGCATAGATAAGCCTGATGCCATTTCACGGTGTGTTTGTGATTCAGTCGTTCTTGCACCAATTGCAGACCAACTGAATAGATCCCCTAAGTATTGAGGATTGTTAGGATCCAGTGCTTCTGTTGCTAATGGTAGGCCCATATTCACTAAATTAGTCAACAAGTCACGAGCAATATGTAGGCCTTTTTCCATTTCAAAGGAGCCATCCATAAATGGGTCACTAATCAAGCCTTTCCAACCCACTGTTGTACGAGGTTTTTCAAAATACACACGCATCACAATATATAAGCTATCACTTAATTCTTCGGCTAATACTTTCAAACGCTCACCATATTCAATCGCAGCATCCACATCATGGATTGAGCAAGGACCACATACCACGAGTAAGCGAGGGTCGCGTTGATGAATGATATCAGCAATCACTTGGCGCGATGTCGCAATGGCATGCAGGCTGCTGTTACTCAGCGGATATTTTGCTTTCAGACTCTCAGGAGTGATTAATACCTGCTCGTCTTGAATATTCACATTGTTGAGTACATCTTTTTGCATGATCATTTTTTACCTACTTATTAGCTTATATTTGCTTAGTTTATTATTTACGTATTGTGTTTGAGTGCATGAGTAATAACATACCATGCATCGTAAACAATTCAATCCATTTATGTAAAATATTTCCATGCATGTAAATAAATATTTACACTTCGGTAATAAGTTGATAAATATAAAAATTTACATAAAATTAACATTTATAATATTTAAATTAGTGTTCAATACTAATTTTTAGTAAATATTTATTTACAGATTAAGAGGTTAATCTCTCAGCTATATTCTAAATAGTTCGAGTTGTAGCAAGGCGGCAAAGTAAGGACATCGCAGGGAGCATACATCAGTATGTGACCTGTATGGCTGAACGAAGCCAACACGGCTACAACTTGAAATAGATTTTCTCAGTTGTATTCTAAATAGTTCGAGTTGTAGCAAGGCGGCAAAGGAATGAGACGCTAGGAGCATACACAAGTATGTGACTAGTGCGAATGAGTGCAGCCAACACAGCTACAATTTGAAATATGAAGAATATAGTGACGAATATAAAAAGGCCCGCAAAAGCGGGCCTCTCTATAACATAACTTTCGGATGTAGCGAAAGCGTATTACTTGGCGTTCAGACGCTCTTTGATACGAGCTGCCTTACCAGAACGCTCACGCAGGTAGTACAGTTTAGATCTGCGAACAGCACCACGACGTTTAACAGCAATGCTATCTACGACTGGAGAGTGAGTTTGGAATACACGCTCAACACCTTCGCCGTTAGAAATTTTACGAACAGTGAATGCAGAGTGCAGACCGCGGTTACGAATAGCGATAACCACGCCCTCGAATGCCTGCAGACGTTTTTTAGAGCCTTCTACGACCCATACCTTAACTTCCACGGTGTCACCCTGACGGAATGAAGGTACGTCCTGCTTCATTTGCTCTTCTTCGATTTGTTTAATAATGTTGCTCATAATAACTCTCTTACCCTAGGTAAACTGATATGTTTAGACAATTAATTGTCTGGATTCATTTGTTGCTCAGACTGATATTCCCGTTGGAATTCAGCCAGCAACATCCTCTGCTCGTCAGTCAGAGCTAGGCTTTCCAGAAGCTCAGGTCTTCTAAGCCAGGTACGGCCGAGTGATTGTTTCATGCGCCAGCTATCTATTTTAGCGTGGTTTCCTGAAAGTAAAACATCAGGAACTTGCATGCCATCTAACACTTCAGGGCGGGTATAGTGTGGACAATCTAACAAACCATCTGCAAAAGAGTCTTCTTGGGCAGAGGCTTGATGACCAAGTACCCCGGGTATAAACCGTGAAACTGAGTCAATCAACACCATCGCGGGGAGTTCCCCACCACTGAGAACGTAATCACCGATTGACCATTCTTCGTCAACTTCGGTTTGAATGATACGTTCATCAATGCCTTCATAGCGGCCACAAACGAGGATCAATTTCTCGTTAGTTGCCAGCTCGCAAACACCGTCTTGACTGAGTTTGCGCCCTTGTGGTGAAAGATAAATAACCTTTGCACCCTCACCAGCCTCAGTTCTTGCTGCGTTGATTGCATCCTTAAGCGGTTGCACCATCATCAGCATGCCTGGACCACCACCATAGGGGCGATCATCAACAGTCTTGTGCCTATCGTGAGTAAAATCTCGCGGATTCCAGCACTCAAATGTTAGCAGGCCATTCTTCACTGCCCGGCCAGTTACCCCGTACTCGGTTATTGCGCGGAACATTTCGGGAAACAGGCTAATTACACCAATCCACATGATTTCGTCCCACTCATCAAAACCGTTCAACCGGAGATTTAAAAACCAGGATCCCAATCCACTTCAATAAGTTTGGCATCGAGATCGACTTTCTTGATAACCTGCCCATCAAGAAACGGAACCAACCGCTCCTTGATGCCAAATGCATCTTTTAAGTTCGCCTTAATGACCAGTACATCATTTGAACCAGTCTCCATCATGTCAGTGATGGTACCAAGATCATACCCTTGTAACGTCACTACGTGGCAGCCCATCAGGTCTTTCCAGTAGTATTCGTTTTCTAATTCAGGAAGTTGGGTTGAATCAACCGCAATTTCAAAATTAGTCAAGAGTGCTGCTGCATCGCGGTCATCGACCCCGTTCAGCTTGACGATGATATCCTTGTTATGATGTTTCCAATCTTCAATTTCAATGTGTTGCCATTGACCTGAACGTTGGATAAACCAAGGCTGATACTCAAAAATACTTTCAGCATGTTCGGTGGACGAAAAAACTTTGAGCCAACCACGAATACCGTATGCCGCACCTAATTTCCCCAATACTATTGGGTTTTCAGGTGGCTGTAGTTTAGTTTGCTTGCTCATTGTTACCACCGCGACAGATTAAGCTGCTTTCTTAGCTTGTTTGACCAGTTGTGCAACACGGTCAGAAATAGTTGCGCCTAAGCCAACCCAATGCTCAACACGGTCTAGGTCTAAACGCAGTTCTTCTGCTTGACCTGCAGCGATCGGGTTGAAGAAACCGATACGCTCAATGAAACGACCGTCACGCGCATTGCGGCTATCGGTTACAACGATTTGGTAGAACGGACGTTTTTTAGCGCCGCCACGAGATAAACGAATTGTTACCATAACATCCTCATTAGTTAACAAAACAACCAGACTCCATCGAGGGATAGAGTCCGGCTGTCATATAAAAAGCCCGAAAAGTTTACTCACTTTGACGCAAAAATCAATCAAAAGTGCGTTTTGTTTGAGGCTTTATTGCTTAACGCCCCGGAAAACCCGGTGGCATCATACCTTTCATGCCGCGCATCATCTTGGCTAAGCCGCCTTTTTTCATTTTCTTCATCATGCGTTGCATATCATCAAATTGTTTCAAGAGGCGATTAACTTCTTGCACAGTAGTTCCCGAACCTGCCGCAATACGACGTTTTCGCGAGCCTTTAATAATTTCTGGTTTTTCACGTTCTTTACGTGTCATGGAATTAATCATCGCTTCCATACGAACGGTGATTTTATCATCCATTTGGGACTTAACGGCATCGGGTAACTGAGACATTCCAGGCATTTTGCTCATCATACTCGCCATGCCGCCCATATTACGCATTTGCTTTAATTGACTTAAAAAGTCATTTAAATCAAAGCCATCTCCCGTTTTAAGTTTTTTAGCAAGCTTTTCAGCTTCATCACGGTCAACTTTATGCTCAATCTCTTCAATCAGAGAAATCACATCACCCATGCCAAGGATACGCGACGCGACGCGTTCTGGGTGGAATGGTTCTAAGGCATCAGTTTTTTCACCAACACCTAAGAATTTAATAGGTTTCCCCGTAATCGCACGAATTGAAAGTGCCGCACCGCCTCGAGCATCACCATCGACCTTGGTCAATACAACCCCTGTCAGTGGTAAGGCTTCATTAAATGCTTTCGCTGTGTTTGCCGCATCCTGCCCTGTCATCGCATCAACGACGAATAAGGTCTCAACTGGCTTAATAATGCGGTGAACTTCTTGGATTTCTTCCATCATCGCTTCATCGACGTGTAAGCGACCTGCGGTATCCACCAACAACACATCGTAGAATTGCAATTGTGCATGTTTTAATGCTTTTTGAACAATTGCTGCGGGTTTTTCTTGTACTTCTGAAGGGAAAAAGTCTATTCCAACACTTTCAGCTAATGTCTCTAATTGTTTAATCGCTGCGGGGCGATAAACGTCAGCTGAGACAACTAATACTTTTTTCTTCTGTTTTTCTTTTAGATGCTTACCTAATTTTGCAACGCTGGTTGTTTTACCTGCACCTTGCAAGCCCGCCATTAAAACAACTGCGGGGGGTTGTGCGGACAAATTAAGTTGGTGGTTTTCGTCCCCCATCGCCCTAGTCAGTTCATTTTGAACTATTTTAATGAACTCTTGGCCGGGTGTTAGACTTTTATTGACATCTTGCCCAACGGCATTTTCTTTAACTTTTTGAATGAATTCACGGACAACTGGTAAAGCAACGTCAGCTTCCAGTAAGGCCATGCGAACTTCGCGTAGTGTTTCTTTAATATTTTCATCAGTTAGACGGCCACGCCCACTGATATTGCGCAACGTGCGCGATAGTCTGTCAGTTAAATTATCAAACATATGTCTTAGCTCAATTCTGTTGATGGGCCGATGTCAGCCTGATCTGGTTGCTAATACAGATAATTTCAAGTGTGCATTATCTAACAACTTGAATTATAAGCATCAATGCCTTCACTATGATGAAGGAAAACCAACACTAAAAATAATCGCGGCAAAATAATGCCACCATTGTAACATGCTCGCAGTTTTTTCGCTGCCCCCTGTTTGAAACAGATGATACAGGTTATTATGGTTTGAGTTTAATAATACAAACCAAGCCAGTAGGCGCATGAAATGCTATCAGCAACGAATATATTGCGATTGGCCCGTCCAATAGTTGGAGCCTACACTCGTACAAGTTATACTATGAAATAACTTTCCACTAAAAATGATTAACGACACTATACTATGCCCGTATTTGCAGTCATAGCAGTTTGTACATACATGGTCAGTCTATTACTGATCGTCCCCGGCCAAGTGCGCAAGCAGCCACTTTACCGCTATCTCGCACTTTTTCTTGCTGTGATTGCGTTAGTGACTCACGCAATTACATTGAAATTTTTGATTTTTAGTGAAGCCGAAGGACAAAACCTCACACTGCTGAATTTAGGCTCAACAGTGAGCTTACTCATGTGTGTGATTATGACTGTTGTCGCTTACTGGGGAAAAGCTTGGTACTTAACACCCATCGTCTATAGTTTTGCCATCATTAACTTGATGTTGTCGACGCTAATGCCTGGGGAGTTTATTACGCATCTCGAAGCGCGAGTACCACTTTTTGTTCACATTGGCTTGGCTTTATTGAGCTATGCAACGCTTCTTATTGCCGCTTTATATGCATTGCAAGTGGCTTTAATTGACCATCAGCTAAAAAACAAAACCTTAAAATTTAGCCCCGATATGCCTCCTATGATGGTGATTGAACGTAAAATGTTCCACGTCACTCAAGTTGGCGTCATTTTGCTAACTCTTACCTTATGTACCGGTTTTATTTATATGGATAATATTTTTGATAAAGAAAATATTCATAAATCGGTGTTATCCGTGATCGCCTGGTTTGTTTATATCACTCTACTTTGGGGGCATTTCCATGGAGGATGGCGAGGTAAGCGCGTCCTATTTTTCCATGTTGGTGGCTCAATCATCTTAACTATGGCTTTTTTTGGTAACCGTTTAATACAGGAGTTTATGGTATTTTGACACAAATAAAGCCACGACTTTCACAATATAAGGAAACTTGTTTTGGATGATGTGTCCACGAGTACGCTAATCATCATATTGATTGTTTTAATTTTTATGTCAGCCTATTTCTCTGCATCAGAAACAGGGATGATGACGCTAAACCGTTATCGGTTAAAACATTTAGCAAAACAAGGTAATCGCTCAGCGATCCGCGTTGAAAAACTTCTTAGACACCCTGACAAACTGTTAAGTCTAGTCCTTATTGGTAACAACTTAATCAACATAGTCGCATCCGCATTAGCGACGATTATCGGTATGCGGCTGTATGGTAACGCAGGAGTCGCGATATCGACAGGGATCCTGACTTTTGTGATCCTCATTTTTGCAGAAGTCATGCCCAAAACACTGGCAGCGCTGTACCCTGAAAAAATCGCATTCCCAAGTAGTTACTTCTTAAAACCATTGCAAGTAGTCATGATGCCTATTGTTTGGGCATTTAATACTATTTCAGCGCTACTGTTACGCTGCATTGGGGTGAAGTCACTAACCGCACGAACTGATGCAGTTAATAAGGAAGAACTACGTACCATTGTTAACGAATCAAAGCATAAAATTAGCCGCCGAAATCAAGACATGTTGATTTCAATTCTAGATTTAGACAAAGTCACTGTCGGCGATATTATGCTGCCAAGGAATGAAATTGTTGGTATTGATGTCAATGATGACTGGAAATCAATTATTCGGCAGCTCACCCACTCACCTCATGGCCGTATTGTGTTATACCGTGACTCACTTGATGACTCCATTGGTATTTTACGCGTCCGCGAAGCCTACCGTCTCATGATGGAAAAGCGTGAGTTTAATAAGCAAAACCTCATTAAAGCTGCGGATAACATTTATTTTATTCCTAACAGTACACCATTAAATATTCAGTTAGTTAACTTCCAGCACAATAAAGAAAAACTTGGGATCATTGTTGATGAATACGGTGAAATTCAAGGCCTTATCACTGTCGAAGATATATTAGAAGAGATAGTAGGTGACTTCACAACCTCTATGTCACCATCTTTGGCTGAAGAAGTATTGCCACAAAGTGACGGGAGCGTTCTTGTAGACGGTTCTGCGAATATTCGTGAACTGAATAAGGCTTTTGATTGGAATCTCCCTATAGACGGTCCTAGGACGGTTAATGGCATGGTTTTAGAGGTCATCGGTGATATTCCACAACTTGAAGAGCAAATTGTGGTAGGCCATTACCTTATCGAAGTATTAGCGATGAGTGAAAATATCGTTAAACAAGTAAGGATCACGCCTCTTACATTTAGTTCTCAAGTCCCTGACCTTTGATTTAGTCATAAACTTGCAATCTAATTCTCATATAAAAATAAAAAGAGCCTTAATTGGCTCTTTTCATAGAGAATATTTGATAAAAAGCTAAACGTGTAGCTGTTCAAGTTTCTCTGCCGGTAATGCTAATTCATCATTTTTATTGATGCCAATTTCTGATGCAAGAACATTACGTGCAATTTGCTGGGCTTCTTCCAGTGAGTGCATTTTGTATGTACCACACTGATAGACATTCAATTCAGGGATCTTGTTTTGGTCTTTCACTTGCAAAACATCTTCCATTGCAGCCTTCCAGGCCTTAGCAACACGCAGTTCATCTGGCTGGCCGATAAGGCTCATATAAAAACCAGTACGGCACCCCATTGGTGAAATATCAATAATTTCAACACCATTTCCGTTAAGATGATCACGCATAAAGCCTGCAAAGAGGTGCTCTAAAGTATGCGTCCCTTTTTCTGTCATGGCTTCTTCATTGGGTACAGTAAAACGCAAATCAAAAACTGTGATGGTATCACCGCTTGGTGTTTTCATGGTTTTTGCCACACGTACAGCAGGTGCTGACATGCGAGTATGATCGACAGTAAAGCTATCTAATAATGGCATTTCGTGACCTCCTCGAAAATAAAAAATATTTTCTAAAATAAATGAAACTATTTTGAAAATACAGAGTCTGAATTATTGAAAGACGCGCAATTTGTTATCATCCCTAATTCTCTAAGAGATTTTTTTTGGCCACCTAGCGTGGCCATTTCTTTTAGCGTCCTGCATGAATGCGCAGATAGTCCTCAAAGCTTTCGCTCTCACTTTGTTCCATCTTTGCTTGCTTCTCTATTGAAGCTAATCGTGCTTGTTCAAATTGCTCTTCAGTTATCACTTCATACGGCTCATTCACTAGCTGTTCAAAATATTTTTCAGCTAATTCTAACCCGTAACCACCAATACCTTTTTCTAACATTTCATCCATAACAAGCGCTGAATATGTGAGAGTTGGGTCTTTAAACATAGCGAAAAATTGGTGACAAACTTCTTGATATTTGGCATCACAACAAGTGTCTAACACTTCAGCTACGCGGATCAAGTCATTAAATAATTGCTGTCCAACGTCAACTAGTGGTTTAACTTCGCTGCCACAGCCGAAACCAATCACTTGGCCTGGTTTACGACCTTCAAGAATGACACGATTCCAGTTTTGACGACAGCAGTCTAATTCCTGTGCATTCATTTCAGGTGCATCAGCAAGTACACACCATATTAAGAATAGATCAACAAAACGTGCTTGAGTTTCATTAACGCCTATCGCACTGAATGGGTTGATATCCAGTGAGCGGACTTCAATGTACTCAATACCACCACGTAATAACGCATCAGAAGGTGATTCACTGCCTTTAGGTACGCGTTTAGGTCGTATTGGAGCGTAGAGCTCATTTTCAATTTGTAGCACATTCGTATTCAGTTGAATATATTTGCCATCTTTTTTAACACCCAGTTTTTCAAATTCAGCAGAAGGCTTATAAATGGCTTTTTTCAGGCTTTCGACATATTCATCCAATTTATTGAATGTGATGTTTAAATCACTCTGTGATTTATTTGTATACCCTAAGTCACTCATGCGTAATGATGTCGCATAAGGCAAGTAATACGTACCACAGTCCGTTTTATCAAATGATAGCGTTGTCTCCCTATCTTTCAAAAAAGAGCCGCAGATAGCCGGAGATGCGCCAAATAGATAAGGAATAACCCAACCGAAGCGATAGTAATTTCTAATCAGGCGTAAATAGCCTTCAGAAATTTTTTCTTTACCACTTTCTGCGTCTTCAATTCCTGCCCATGCTTGCCAAAATTCGATCGGCAAAGAGAAGTTATAATGCACCCCTGCTATCGTCTGCATCAAAGCACCATAACGATTTTTAAGGCCTTCACGGTACAGTGTTTTAAACTGCCCCACATTAGAAGAACCATATTGTGCAAGAGTGATTCTATCTTCACTTTCAATAAAGCATGGCATACTCAACGGCCACATTCTTTCATTCTGAAGGTGACGAGCTGTATAACGATGCAAATCCCGCAAAAAAGCCAAATTATGGCTAATGCTTTTATCTACAGGAGTAATAAATTCGAGTAAGGACTCCGCAAAATCTGTCGTGATCCATTTATGTGTTAAAGCTTTTCCCAGCCCTTCTGGATGCAAGGTCTCTGCAATTGCGCCTGTAGGGGTTACACGCAATGTTTCACGCTCTATACCACGTTGAATACCATTTAGTGTTTCTGGGTGCGCCTCTAACCATGAGAGCGCTTTCGATACGTCCGGGATCAAGTCGACCTCCCGCCTGTGATGTTAATTTATTTTATTAAGGCAATTACTTTAGCCTAAATCACATAAATTGTCGCTGTCTAGATGTGTGGTTTATGAGGGAATAAATCAAAGTGGTATAGAAAATACGATTTAGTTAATTTTATAAATGACAATTTTGGGCAAAAAAAAACTCCTCAAATGAGGAGTTTCTTAATGATGGTGCATCCGGGAGGATTCGAACCTCCGACCGCTCGGTTCGTAGCCGAGTACTCTATCCAGCTGAGCTACGGATGCAAAATTTGGTCGATAGTAAATCGATAGTTTCAATAACTATTATTGAGTTAAATTAAAAGGTATTATTGATATTGCTAAGTTATTAGCTAAGAGATGGTGCATCCGGGAGGATTCGAACCTCCGACCGCTCGGTTCGTAGCCGAGTACTCTATCCAGCTGAGCTACGGATGCATACTTAATGCAAGATGTGCTGCTCTCTCAAACTTCTGTATCAACTTCTACTTCTATAAATCAACTTCTTAGTTACTGTCTTGTTTTGCTGCTAAAACCAAAACAATACCCCATCAGATTTTCTCATAGGGTTAAAGATGGTGCATCCGGGAGGATTCGAACCTCCGACCGCTCGGTTCGTAGCCGAGTACTCTATCCAGCTGAGCTACGGATGCATAATCTAAAATGGCGGTGAGGGAGGGATTCGAACCCTCGATGCAGCTTTTGACCGCATACTCCCTTAGCAGGGGAGCGCCTTCAGCCTCTCGGCCACCTCACCATATTTTAGTTACACACGATTTGTTTTTTCAAACATCTCGTTGCTGTGTGGCGCACATATTACTTTCCTAGACTTAGAAGTCAAACAATTTTTCCAAACTTTTTGCATTCCGTTGTCCGTTTGCACATTTCACAAGCAAGATGATTAGTTTAACACCGAAAAAGATACTTTTCAGCCCTTATGACACTAACTTTATAAACAAAAACACAGGGACAAAATTATTCTATAAATGAATAAAAATAAGTTCACAGGATTGACTAGCCTATCTTTCAAACAAAAGGGAACAAAATTTCAGTACAAGGAAACCTAAGACTAAACAATAAAATGAGTTTGACGCTAGAGAATTATAAAACGAAAGGGTATTTTTAGAAATAATACGAGTAAGACAAGCGCCCATTCTTGCTGTGTGGTCAATCATTGGACGCTTATTCATTATTATTGATTATCTGGTTGAGTCTTTTCAGCCTGGATCCGTTGATAAATTTCTTCACGGTGAACAGAAACTTCTTTTGGGGCATTAACACCAATACGAACTTGGTTGCCTTTGACACCCAATACAGTAACTGTTACCTCATCGCCTATCATGAGTGTTTCACCAACTCGACGAGTCAGAATAAGCATTCTTTGCTCCTTGAAATATTAAAAGAGTCGGGTCTCTAGGTATCCCCCGCTATTGTCCATCACACACCGTGAAAACGTAAAGCAATGACATTCACCTAAAGCATTGATGCCATCAATACAAGCATTCTAATTATTTACAAGCAAAATATAGCACTACAAACGATACATTAACAATGCCGCAACAGATTAAAGTTGCCTCATTTTTCAATGAGGCAACTTTGTAAGTGCTTACAGGCGTGCTTCAACCCATTCTTCGACACTCGCCATAGCAGCAGGTAATGCGCTAGCGTCAGTACCTCCTGCTTGAGCCATGTCTGGGCGGCCACCACCTTTACCACCTACCTGACTTGCAATGTGGGAAATCAAATCCCCTGCTTTAACTTTAGCCGTCAAATCATTAGTTACCCCAACGATCATACTGACTTTATCACCACTTGTTGTTGAAAGCACGATAATCGCTGATTTCAACTGATTTTTAAGGTCATCAACCATAGTTCTCAATAACTTAGGATCAGTATCTCCTAATTGATTGACTAACAATTTGATGCCTTTCACCTCTTTCGCTTTGCTACTTAGTGAAGCACTTTCTTGAGATGCTTGTTGACCTTTTAGTTGCACAATTTCTTTTTCGAGCTGGCGAGATTTGTCCAATGCCGCTTTTACTTTCTCGACAAGGCTATTCATATCACCTTTTACTAAGTGTGCAATTGCCGAAAGTTGCTCTGATTGATGATGAATGCTTTCAATCGCCATTGTGCCTGTCGTCGCTTCAATACGACGAACGCCTGCTGCCGTACCAGATTCACTCAAGATACGGAATAAACCAATATCTCCAGTGCGGCGCGCATGTGTACCACCACATAACTCGATAGAGAAATCACCCATACTCAGAACGCGCACGCGCTCTTCATATTTTTCACCGAACAATGCCATAGCACCTTTTGCTTTAGCGCCTTCTAAATCCATCAGCTCAGTTTCAATTTCTAAGTTTTTACGGATCTGCGCATTCACGATATCTTCTACTTGACGTAGTTGATCTTGTGTCATCGCCTCAAAATGAGAGAAGTCAAAACGCAAGTATTTATCATTAACCAGTGAACCCTTTTGAGAAACATGGTCGCCTAATACTTGGCGTAATGCCGCATGCAGTAAGTGCGTTGCTGAGTGATTTAAACGGATAGCATCACGTCTAGCGTTATCCACGAATGCAGTAATTCTATGGTTAACAACCAGCGAACCCGCTTCTACTTGACCAATATGCCCAATCGCTTGACCATATTTTTGCGTGTCCGTGACTTTAAAACTCGCGCTCTCATTATTTAAATAACCCGTATCACCGACTTGCCCACCAGACTCTGCATAAAATGCTGTTTTATCTAGTATAACTAAGCCTTCTTCACCCGCATTCAAGCTGTCTACAGGCTGGCCATCTTTATATAGTGCAGTAATAGTGGCTTGTTGCTCATCATATTGATAACCGGAGAATTCACTACGCTTATCAACTTTAATTAAAGAGTTATAATCCGCGCCAAAACCACTGGATTCACGTGCACGACGACGCTGGTCTTCCATCGCTCGCTCAAAGCCGTCTTCGTCGACTTTAATATTGCGTTCGCGGCAAACATCTGCCGTTAAATCGATTGGGAAACCATAGGTGTCATATAAGCGGAATGCAGCTTCACCATCCAGAGTATCCCCTTTCAGTGAAGCAAGTTCTTCATCTAATAATTGAAGACCGCGTTCTAAAGTACGAGCAAATTGCTCTTCTTCGGTCTTAAGAACTTTTTCAACCATAGCTTGCTGGCGTCCAAGTTCATCTGCCGCAGACCCCATGACTTTAATCAGTGGCGCAACTAATTTGTAGAAGAAGGTGTCTTTTGCACCAAGCATATAACCGTGACGAACAGCACGACGGATAATACGACGCAACACATAACCACGACCTTCGTTCGATGGAATAACGCCATCGCTAACAAGGAATGCACAAGAACGGATATGGTCAGCAATAACACGTAATGATTTGTTTTCTAAATCTGTCGCGCCAGTTGCTTTAGCTGCAGCTGCGATAAGTTCACGGAAAATATCAATTTCATAGTTTGAATTAACGTGCTGCAATACCGCAGAAATACGCTCTAAGCCCATTCCTGTGTCAACTGAAGGTTTTGGTAGAGGTTCCATTGTCCCGTCAGACTGACGGTTAAATTGCATGAACACCAAGTTCCAAATTTCAATATAGCGGTCACCGTCTTCTTCAGGGCTTCCTGGAGGCCCACCCCATATATGATCACCGTGATCATAGAAAATCTCGGTACATGGGCCACAAGGACCTGTATCACCCATCTGCCAGAAGTTATCTGACGCATATGGTGCACCCTTGTTATCACCGATACGAATAATACGCTCAACTGGAATACCAATTTCTTTATTCCAGATATCATAAGCTTCGTCATCAGTTGCGTAAACGGTCACCCATAACCTTTCTTTTGGTAAGTTAAACCACTCTTCGCTGGTCAATAACTCCCAAGCAAAACGAATAGCGTCATGCTTAAAGTAATCACCAAAGCTAAAATTGCCTAACATTTCAAAAAATGTATGGTGGCGAGCAGTATAGCCCACATTTTCTAAGTCGTTATGTTTACCACCTGCACGCACACAGCGCTGCGCAGTTGTCGCTCGGGAGTATGCTCTTTTATCCAGGCCAAGAAATACATCTTTGAACTGGTTCATCCCTGCGTTTGTGAACAATAGTGTAGGGTCATTATTTGGCACTAGTGAACTACTAGAGACCACTTGATGACCTTTTGTATGAAAAAAGTCGAGAAACGCTTGACGGATCTCAGCGGTGCTTTTACTCATATTTATCCCGATATCAAGCTGGAAACAGAATTACGAATTGTTGAGATGGAATGTAACATCACCTCTAATCAACTCTCCGATTGAAAAGTGACTGATAAGATAAAGTCTCTTTGTGCAGAAGTAAAATATAGATACATCCATTCGCAGCTTTCATTGTAAAGCGTCTAGATATTTTCTGAAAGTATGTTTATACGTTTCACTGGTGTATTTTTCCACAGAAAAACTGTTCAATAAACTATTAATGCAATAGGTGTAAAATAAAACAGGCGCCACCACATCAGTGGAGCGCCTATAAATTATCAATTAATCAATCAATTAGGTTGATATTAAAATTCTTCTGGTGTTTCTTCTTCATCAGCATCATTGATAAAGTCTGTTGCCGCACTGCTAAATTCACCGGTGTGGTTCAATAGCATTTCACGCAGTTTGGTATCAATTTCTTGAGCGACTTCAGGATGCTCTTTTAAATAATTTGTTGAATTAGCTTTACCTTGGCCAATCTTGTCGCCGTTATAGCTATACCAAGCCCCAGCTTTTTCAATTAACTTGTGTTTTACACCCAAGTCAATTAGCTCACCAAAGGTATTAATACCTTCACCATACAAAATTTGGAATTCCGCTTGTTTAAACGGTGCTGCAACTTTGTTTTTTACTACTTTAACGCGAGTTTCACTACCGACGATTTCCTCGCCATTTTTCACAGCACCAATACGACGGATATCTAAACGAACAGATGCGTAGAATTTTAATGCATTACCGCCCGTTGTTGTTTCTGGGTTACCAAACATAACACCAATCTTCATACGAATTTGGTTGATAAAGATCAGTAGAGTGTTAGATGTCTTTAAGTTACCCGCTAATTTACGCATTGCTTGGCTCATCATACGAGCTGCTAAGCCCATATGTGAATCACCAATTTCACCTTCAATTTCAGCTTTCGGTGTTAACGCAGCAACGGAGTCAACGATGATCACATCAACTGCGCCTGAACGAGTTAATGCATCACAAATTTCTAGCGCTTGCTCACCTGTATCAGGTTGAGAACACAGTAAGTTATCGATATCTACGCCTAGTTTTTTAGCATAGATAGGGTCTAAAGCGTGTTCAGCATCGATGAAAGCACACGTTTTACCGCTACGTTGTGCTGCTGCAATAACTTGCAGGGTTAATGTTGTTTTACCTGAGGATTCAGGGCCGTAGATTTCAACAATACGACCTAGTGGCAAGCCACCAGCACCCAATGCAACATCAAGGGATAAGGAGCCTGTTGAGATAGTTTCAACATCCATAGAGCGATCTTCACCAAGACGCATAATGGAGCCTTTACCAAATTGTTTTTCAATTTGGCCTAATGCTGCTGCAAGTGCTTTTTGTTTGTTTTCATCAATAGCCATGTTTACTCCCTAAGTGCAATGATTTGACCACTGCAAATAAAACGATTGAATTCGGTTTGTTGAAATTAATTATACTGTATAATCATACAGTATCAAGGAAATTTTTAATTTAACTGTTTTAAAAGTGTTTCAAGTATATAAACTGTTGATTGAAAACGAACTTCATTTCTGTTTCCTTGAAACACTCTATGTTGTGTAGTGACAAATACCGTTTGGTCTGCCTGTTTTTGTGCAAAACCAAACCATACCGTACCAACAGGTTTTTCTACACTACCGCCCCCAGGGCCTGCTATCCCACTAACTGAAACAGCGAAATCTGCACTGGCTTCTTGTAAAGCACCTGTCGCCATTTCAGTCACAACTTGTTGGCTTACAGCGCCATATCGCTGTAAAGATTCATCCTTAACACCGATCATCTGATGCTTTGCTTCATTGCTGTATGTCACAAAGCCACGCTGAAAGTAATCTGAACTACCCGATATATCGGTTAAAACCTTAGCGACCCAGCCCCCAGTACAAGACTCTGCGGTTGTGACTGTTTTACCCTGTTCTTTCAGTTTTAGCCCAACCTGAATACTCAGTGTTTCAAGCAGCTTCTCATCTATCATGATGTTATCTACCTTTATACCATTTTTTTACGAGCACGATCCCAAACCCATAAACCCGCAATCGCAATTGCGAAGACAGCACCAAAACCAATACCCGCATTCACAACTGACAAACCTGCTTTAATTGCTAATGAGTACAAGCCTAACATAATCAGCATTGCACTATTTTCACCTAAATTTTGTACCGCGATCGCATTCCCTGCCCCAACGGTCTCCTTCCCTTTTTCTTGCAATAATGCATTCAACGGAACGACAAATAAACCGCCAAAAATACCAAGAATAATTAAAATAAAATAGGATGGAATAATATTAGTTTGCAACGAAAGTAACACCACCATTACCCCGATAATAACGCCAGCAGGGATACAACGATAAACCGTTTTTAAAGTAATAAATTTGGCAGCAAGCCCAGCACCTGCGACTATTCCCACCGCAACCATGGCATTTAGAATAGTTGGTGTTGTGTTGTCTTGTAACCCCAACGCCACAGGTACCCATGCAACGAGCAGAAAACGTAGCGTTACCCCAGCCCCCCAAAACAAGCTGGTTCCTACTAGTGAAAAACGGCTTTCTTGGTTTGCCCATAGCACGCGACAAGCACTAAAAAAAGACGTCATCAATAATTTAAGATCCCAACCTTTTCCAGGCCTCGCAGCTTGTAAGTGTGGAATGAAAAAATTCGCGATAACGGCTAATGCGTATAGTACAGCACATGTTCCCAGCGCTAAGATTAAGTTAATATCGGAAAGCATTCCGCCAACAACTGACCCCACTAAAATGGCTGCGATTGTTGAAGCTTCCATGACACCATTGGCCTTAACGAGGTTATCTCCCCCGGTCAGTTCCCCCAAAATACCGTATTTAGCTGGTGAATATGAAGCTGCGCCGATTCCCACTAACCCATAACAAAGGAATGGGTTTAGGCCAAAACAAATCCCTAATGCCCCAATAAACTTGAAGATGTTAGAAAACAGCATCACGCGTCCCTTTGAGAACCTATCTGCGATTTGCCCAACAAACGGTGCTAAAACGATGTACGTAAAAACAAACACCATTTGCAGGATAGGATGACTCCATTCAGGGTAAAATTCGGCTTTTAGCTGGGCTAATATGGCGAATAATAATGCGTTATCTGCAAATGCAGAGAGAAACTGTGAAGCAAGAACGGCTTTCATCCCTCTGCTCATTAACGGTGAATTGGAAGTACTTTCTTGCATCTTATTCATCCTTTAATGCCATTTGCTTTAATGTGACAAAATCCGTTTTACCGCTACCGAGTACTGGCAACTCTTTAACAAAACGAATATCGCGAGGAACCGCTAACTCGGTTAACCCTTTGCTTTTGGCTGCGCTAGACAATGCACTACGGTCTAATTCTTTATCTGTTGTGAACAAAACAAGCGCTTCACCCTTACTGCTGTCTGGCTTTGTAACCACACCGTGATTTGCACTAGGAGAAAGAGAGGCCACCATTTGCTCGATACTTTCGAGGGAAACCATTTCGCCTGCAAGTTTAGCAAAACGTTTAACACGGCCTTTTATCGTACAGAAATTTTTATGATCTAATTCAACGATATCACCTGTGTCGTACCAACCTTCCTCTATTTCACCTTGTGCATTTTCAGCTTGCGGTGTTTCAAGTACGCCTGGAGCTTCAACACGCAAATACCCTTTCATGATATTTGGGCCTTTAAGCTGTAGTTTACCACCTTGTTCAATACCAGAGATTGGGATAATTCGCGCTTCCATATCGGGTAAAATCTGCCCTACAGAGCCTTCTTTCGCGGCCATAGGGACATTGATTGATACAATTGGTGCACACTCAGTTACCCCATAACCTTCAAGAATTCGGATGCCAAATTTATCAAACCAGATCTTTTTCGTTTTATCCGATAATTTTTCTGCGCCGGCAACCACATAACGCAAACGTGCAAAATCATACTGATGAGCAAACCGTGCGTAGTTACCTAAAAAGGTTGATGTCCCAAATAATACGGTACAGTTTTTGTCATAGACTAATTCAGGAATGATCCGGTAATGCAATGGGCTTGGATAAAGGAAAACTCGGCTCCCTGAAAATAGTGGGATAAATAAGCCAACCGTCAAACCAAATGCGTGAAATAGCGGCAGTGATGACATAAAGCGGTCACGAGGTGTAAAATCAGCGATCGTTTTAATTTGTTCTACGTTTGCCATTAAACTGGCATGGCTATGGACAACACCTTTGGGTGTACCTTCTGAGCCGGATGTAAATAAAACAATCGCTTCATCGGACGGTTTTCGGGGAATAATCGCTTTTTTAGGGTTAAGTAAGTGCTTAATAATCCATATTTTATCTTGCCATGTTACCGTGTCTTTTAAATCTTCAAGGTAAATCCAACTGGCTTCTGGCACTTGTTCTGGAATATGCGTTAAGTTGCCTTTTTCCAAAAACTGGCGGGAAGTAAAGACCACTTTCGCTGCAGAAGCTTTTAACGCGTTGCTAATACCATGACTGCCCGCAGTGTAATTAAGCATAGCAGGTACTCGGCCTCTCATTAAAGCGCCAAAGATCGCAGCCGCGGTGACTGTCGCATTTGGCAATAATAAGCCAACCCTTTCATTTTCATGTGTATAACGTTCGATAATACGACCAACCCCTAACGTTTTTTTCAATAGAGATTGATATGAATCCTCTTTAAATGCGATATCTTCAATACAAGGCGTGCGGCGCCCAAAAAACTGGACACTTTGAATAAATTCTTCAACTAATGTGACTTGTGGTAAACAAGACATACGAGCAGATTTCATGATTTGGTACAGGTGTTCACCCGCTAAGGCTCGACGCTCTACAGCCTTAGGTGCTTCTGGCATTGGAATATCTTGTGCCGGCAAGATATGCAATGTGATCTTCGGAAACCATTTTAATGGAAAAATCCCTTTCAGACGCCCAAAGTGGCTATATTGAGCCCCTTCAATACGAATAGGCACAACTTTTGCTTCGGACTTTGCGGCCACAAACGCTGCGCCTTCGTATATTTTCATTAAAGATCCATGAACCGAAATTCGGCCTTCTGGGAAAATAACTATCGGGCGCCCTTTTTCTACCTCTTTAACAAGATGGCGAATACCTAGAGGGTTGGCAGGATCAAGGGGGACAATATCTGCATAGGGCTTAAGCCGCTTCACCATTTTCGGTGTGGCAAATGTCGAATAAACAGCAAATACAGGTTTAACAGGCAAGAAAAGTGCAATTAATACACCATCAAGGAAAGAAACATGATTAGGTGTAATTAAGCATTTATCATGACTAAATTCTTTCGCATCACCAATAACTTGTACACGAAATAAAAATTTAAGTACTGTTTTGACTATCTTTGCCAACATAATGAGTCCCTATACTATGATTATATTTTTATATATTAGAGTGATACGTTTCTACCCTTAGTTGCGTCTATCTTACTGAGCCGCTCCCTTTACTCTAATTGGTATATTCCGAAAATACCGATGGCTTACCCTAAATACGTTTAAGTTAAATCATTAAGTTGTGTGATG
This sequence comes from Providencia sp. PROV201, assembly GCF_028479545.1. NCBI lineage: Bacteria > Pseudomonadati > Pseudomonadota > Gammaproteobacteria > Enterobacterales > Morganellaceae > Providencia > Providencia sp. PROV201. Next base: position 65,224 of record NZ_JAMPNW010000016.1, on the reverse strand, counting down.
ATATCGTCGACTGGCTGCGCAGCATCAATAATATGGTGTGCTGTCGCGCGATAGATAGGCTCCCTTTGCTGCATCACTTCTTCAATTTCTTCAACTAAAGATTTCCCCGTCAAGCTTGGCCGCTGATCTGCTTGTGGCTCTGCAGCAAGGCGTTTTGCTAAAACTTCAGGATTGGTATTTAAATAAATAACGGTGCCGTTATTACGCATAATTTGCTGATTTTCTTCTGCGAGAACAAGCCCCCCACCAGTTGAAACAATCATATCGCTTTGCGTAATCGACTTAAGGACGTCAGTCTCTAACTGGCGAAAGTAATCCCAACCGTGCTGTTCAACAATTTCAGCAATACTTTTTCCGGCTTTTTCTAAAATCAATTTATCTGTATCAACAAATTGATAACCTTTAGATTCTGCAAACTTTTTACCAATTGTGGTTTTACCCGCACCTCTTGGACCGATAATGTAAAACATTAAATTTCATCCCATCATCATAAATACTAAGCAATACTAACTACAAATTTGCTTATGATAAATTGCCTAATTTGGCAAATAAAAAAAGAAAGCCACACAAGTGTGGCTATCTCATCATTTTTACTCTCTATGGACGACTTAAAAAGTCGCCATATCCGATCCATTTATACGTTGTCAGCGCATCTAACCCCATAGGGCCACGTGAATGTAATTTCTGCGTACTCACGGCAACCTCTGCGCCTAAACCGAACTGCCCACCATCGGTAAAACGAGTACTTGCATTAACATATACCGCTGCTGAATCTACACACTGAACAAAATAGTCAGCTTGATGGATAGACTCTGTCAAAATAGCATCAGAATGTGCGGTGCCATACTGGCGAATATGGTCGATAGCTGCATCAATATCATCAACAATTTCGACGTTAAGATCCAGTGATAGCCATTCATCAACAAGGTTTTCAGGTTTTACATCAACAACTTTTGCTGGGCCTTGTTTTAGCAATGGAAGCGCTTTCTCACTTGCATGTAGTGTAACTTGTTGCTGCGCCATTTTGTCACTTAAAAACGGTAAAAACTCATTCGCAATCTCTTTATGGACTAATAATGTTTCAAGTGAATTACAGGCACTTGGGCGCTGAACTTTTGCATTAATAATCACGTTAATGGCTTTATTAAAATCCACCGATTTATCAACAAATGTGTGGCAAACGCCAATTCCACCCGTAATGACTGGGATCGTTGATTGCTCACGGCATAATTTATGTAAACCCGCACCACCGCGAGGGATTAGCATATCGACGTAGCGATCTAATTTGAGTAATTGCGCGACTAATTCACGGTCTGGGTTATTGATAGCTTGTACTGCATCTGCTGGTAGCCCGCTATTTTCCAATGCTTTTTGAATAACTTCCACCACCGCGAGGTTAGTATGATGAGTCTCTTTCCCGCCACGTAAAATAACCGCATTACCTGTTTTTAAACATAACGAAGCCACATCCACGGTGACATTAGGACGAGCTTCATAAATAACACCAACAACCCCTAGTGGGACACGACGACGTTGCAAATTTAAACCGCTATCCAATTGGCTTCCATCGATGATTTGCCCAACAGGATCCGCTAATTGGCATACTTTTCTGACATCATCAGCAATACTTTTTAAACGCTCTGGCGTCAATAATAAGCGGTCTTGCAGCGCTTCAGTCATACCGCTTTCTTTTGCCTGCGCCATGTCTTTTTGATTCGCTGCAAGTATAACTGCATTGTCTTTTTCTAGTAGATCAGCAATTTGTAATAGTGCTGCATTTTTTTGTTTGGTGCTTAACTGAGCTAATTGCCACGAAGCAACCCTTGCCGCCTTACCCATTGTTTCTAACATAATTAACTCACTATCATATCATCACGATGAACGGCCACAGAACCGTGTTCATAACCAAGTATTTTGCTGATTTCTTGTGAATGGTGCCCCGCAATCATTCTAAGTGCATCACTATTATAGTGGCTGACCCCATGAGCAAGGTCTTTTCCTGCCATATTACGAATACGGATCACAGCACCTCGAGAGAAATCACCTTCAATTTTCTGAATACCTTTTGGCAATAACGAGCTGCCTTTTTCCATGATCGCCAGTTGTGCACCATCATCAATGTACACATCCCCAGCGGCTGGAGCACCGAAAATCCAACGTTTACGATTTTCCATTGGGTTTTTTTGCCCATAAAAACGGGTGCCAACAGGAAGGTTTTCAATAACCGCATTAATAACATCCGGTTTATTTCCAGCAGCAATGATAACATCAATCCCTGCACGGCCTGCGACATCTGCCGCTTGCAGTTTAGTTGCCATTCCACCGGTTCCTAACCCACTTACGCTTCCCCCCGCCATTTCACGAAGTTCATCATTAATACCATATACTTCGGGGATCAATTTTGCGTTTGGATTACTGCGTGGATCGGCATCATATAAGCCTTCGATATCAGTCAGTAATAACAGTTTGTCAGCATCACCGAGGATCGCAGCCAAAGCAGATAGATTGTCATTATCACCGACTTTTATTTCCGCGGTAGCAACGGCATCATTTTCATTGATAACTGGAATAATTCCGTTATCTAACAGTGCTTGCAAGGTATCTCGTGCATTTAAGAAACGTTCTCTGTCTTCTAAATCGGCTCGTGTCAGTAACATTTGCCCGATATGAATGCCATAAATGGAGAATAACCGTTCCCATAACTGAATCAGACGACTTTGACCGACCGCCGCAAGCAACTGTTTAGATGCTATGGTAGCCGGCAGTTCGGGGTAATTTAAATGTTCGCGACCTGCGGCAATTGCCCCAGAAGTCACAATAATAATACGATGCCCTTTTTCATATTGCTGCGCGCACTGCCTAACCAACTCAACAATGTGAGCTTGATTTAAACGGCGCGAGCCCCCTGTTAATACACTGGTCCCTAATTTAACCACCAGCGTCTGGCTATTTTTCATCATTTTTCTGCCATTAGGATTAATAAACCAAAAAGTAGGTATCATTTTTATCAGGAGAAGCGCGTTATGCCAACAGGCATAACGCAAAATTCAACAAAAGTTGGTTTAAAACAAATTTATGCGCTTAATTCCAGTTTTAATTCTGCCATTAGCGGGGAGGGAAAGAGGCTCAACTCAAGTTCAGATAATTGTTTAACAAGGGCTTGATGAAAAGACACTAAATTTTGCTCAGTCGCCTCAATGGTTGCTGCATCTTTTAAGGTTTTAACTTGCCAGCTACCATGGCTATTGTATAGGCCAAAATGATAAGTAAATTCAAAGCCTTTATCAGTCGCAACCAATTTTAGCCACCACCCCCAAAATTCACGTTTTTCTGGAGCAATATTTGCATTTACACAAACAACAAGGCTATCAAATATATAACAACCATTTAAACATTGTTTTTCACGTAAATAAGGTCCTATCGTAGCAAACTTCTTTAAATACTTTCCATTTGAGTAATCAGTCGGTAAAGCCATGTTAAGGATCTCCTTCTTGGGAAGATCCCTTTTTAACAAATGGGAAAAAATAAGCAAGTTATTAAATAAAATTAAAGTATTTTTGCTTTTAACCAATTGGTAGTTTCACTTAATGCCTTTTCAAAATTAGCAAAAACAGGCTTGCTTGGTAAAATTATCGTGTCAGCATCCATCGATGAACGTCGAATTAAATCAGATTCCGCTTTAGGGCTATAAATATCATCCTTAAGGCTAACCGATAACATTGGAACTTGATTACGTTTCCCTAAAAGCCCCTGATTTTTAAGTGAATAACAGCTTAATTCATGGCGTAAAGCAGAACCATCAACTTGATAAATACCCAAGCGACTGGCGAACACATCCAAAACCATCCGAGGAATATCTTGCTGATATTTTTCTTCATGCAATAAACTGTGCACAATTGGCCCTATGACAGCGACTGCTTTAATCTTATCAGGGCACATATAAGCCAATCTTAATGCTATATTTGCGCCAAAACGCATGCCCACAATGCCAAAACGCGTATGGTCAATCCAAGCAATATCCCCTAGTTGGCGAACGATTTGCTCATGTAACGTGCTTGTTTCCTGGGTCAGTTTTTGCTTAACAGAATAACCAATGGATGGCATGTCCAGTGTTAGCATCGCAATACCAAGAGGTTCAAGGTAGTCACGAAAATAGCGACAAAAATCAATTTGTAAGCTATCTAACATACCGCAGACCATCACCGTCGGGTAAGGCCCTTGACCCTGTGAAGGGATATGTAGAAAGCCGCAGACTTCTTTTCCACCATCAACTTTAAATGGAATTTTCTTTAAGCGGTATTGAGAAAATTTCGCTGCGCTATCATAAGCTTTACAAGCCAGCAAAATAGCTTGGTCAGCAAGCTCATCGCCCTTAATAAATGGGTAAGCAGCAATGCTGTACAAGTTAGCTGAACGTAACCAAGCATCCCCTGCCTCTGCACCTTTCTCAAACTCTAATGCTTTTTGCTGCCAATGCATGGCTTGCTGGGACCATTCAAAACACCAGTTTCCGCGCCGGTTGCCAATGACCGTATCCAATAAGTTATCATTACTGCGCTCGGCATCAGAGATAGCAATGCGGCTCAGTACTTCTTCAATTTCTAAGGCGTCGATCCCTCGCCAAATCCACATTAAGCGGTTGATCATACGATACCACCCCGCATGATGAGACCCGCTTAACACGCTATGTTCTTTGATTTGAGAAATGGTTTGAGATGAATAAGTGACTAGTGTTGACGTTTCAACTTGCCTGACTTTAGGTTTGAAAAGTTTTTCTGAAAGGTTTTGCTGAGTCATCCCTATTTCCTTGTCTATCAGAGTTGAACTTGGCCAAAAAATAAAGGGAATGCAAAAATGCATTCCCCAAATTATATCGCGTTTAGCTTAAAAATTTTAGGTATTAATGTGTTCTTGCAATCAATAAAGTCGATAATACTTTATAATAACAATGTTTTTTCACCTAAAACTCGCCTGAAACACCGATTTATTTATCTTGTTCACACAATGGTTTAACAAAAACGACACCCATATCCCATGGCTGTTCAATCCATGTGTCTTGTGGGATATCCACAACGTAATCATCAACTAATGGACGACCTGCTGGTTTTGCGAAAATAGTCACAAAGTGCGCTTTAGGGTACATATCACGAATAGCTTGTGCTGTACCGCCAGTATCAACGAGGTCATCAATCACAATATAGCCTTCACCATCACCTTCGGCGCGTTTAATCACGGTTAATTCGCGCTGGTTGTCATGGTCATAGCTAGAAATACAAACGGTGTCAACGTTACGAATACCAAGTTCGCGTGCGAGAAGTGCACCAGGAACAAGGCCACCACGGCTAACCGCGATAATACCAGTCCATTGCTCTACTGGTAATAAACGTTGTGCGAGTTTACGGGCATGTATTTGCAACATATCCCACGTTACGACATATTTTTCGCTCATATAATTCGGGTCCCGACTGCTGAGTAAATCTGAAATGTGTCTTGCGGAAAAAAGGTTGCGCGAGATTATAGTGATTTGGGCGGTTAAAAACCAGCAAAAAGCGTCATTCGTCATTAATTATTATCATTTACACTGTCCATTGCTCAAAAGAAAGTGTTATCCTGAGTTTATCAGCAATGCATCATTTAATTTTGCATATCAAGCTAGTAACTAACATAACTCAACTAAAAATCTCTGAGGTAATTTGAGTTGCTCGGTCAATAAAACTAGTGATGCCATACCCCAAGGAAATTAAATATTTTCCCTAAATAATTTGGGTTGTGGCTAGGCGGCAAATGAGAAAATCCCTAGGAGCATGCATAAGTATGTGACTAGGGTTTACGAGTGAAGCCAACAACACTACAACTCAAAATATGACGGGAAAAGGAGAAAAACGTGTCTGAACTTGCTACATTATCCCCCCAACCGCTATGGGACATCTTCGCTAAAATCTGCTCTATCCCACACCCTTCATACCATGAAGAGGCCTTAGCAGCGCATATTGTTGATTGGTCTAAACAAAAGGGCTTTCACGTTGAACGCGATGAAGTGGGCAATATTCTGATCCGTAAACCTGCAACACCTGGTTATGAAAACCGCAAAGGGGTTGTTTTACAAGCTCACTTAGACATGGTGCCACAAAAAAATAACGACACGGTGCATGACTTTAAAACAGACCCAATTCGTCCATATGTTAATGGAGAGTGGGTCACTGCTGAAGGAACCACATTAGGCGCTGATAACGGCATTGGTTTAGCTTCTGCATTGGCGGTTCTTGCTGATGATAGTGTTGAACATGGCCCAATGGAAGTTCTCCTGACCATGACCGAAGAAGCCGGTATGGAAGGTGCCTTTGGCTTGAAAGCAGGCTGGTTGCAAGCAGATATTCTGATTAACACCGACTCTGAAGAAGAAGGTGAAATTTACATGGGTTGTGCTGGAGGTGTTGATTTTACAACCACATTTGACCTGACTCGTGAAGCCTTACCACAAGGCTATAAAACCTTCACAATGACCCTAAAAGGCTTAAAAGGTGGGCACTCAGGTGGTGATGTACATTTAGGCTTAGGTAATGCCAATAAGCTGCTAGCCCGTTTTCTGGCAGGACACGCAGAAGATTTAAGCCTGAAATTATTAGATTTCAGAGGCGGTACTGTCCGTAATGCTATTCCTCGTGAAGCCTATGCCGTTATTGCTATTCCAGCAGACAAAGTTGCTGAATTAACGGCATTAAGAGCACGTTATGAAGATATTCTGAAAAACGAATTAGCTGTCGTCGAACCTAACCTTGTTCTACTGCTAGACGAAGCACAGAGTGAGTTAAAAGCGCTTTCTGATGACTGCCAAAAACGTTTTGTTTTCTTCTTAAATGCTGCGCCAAACGGTGTAATTCGCATGAGTGATGTTGCCATTGGTGTGGTTGAAACATCACTTAACGAAGGCGTTGTACGACTAACTGAAGATAAAGCAGAAATTATCTTTCTTGTGCGTTCTCTTATCGATAGCGGCAAAAACTACGTTGTTAACATGCTGACCTCTATCAGTAAATTAGCACAAGCCCAATACCGAGCGGAAGGCAGCTACCCAGGTTGGCAGCCAGATGCAGACTCACCAGTGATGCATTTAGTTAGCGATACCTACAACAAACTGTTTGGTAAAATCCCTAATGTGATGGTGATCCATGCAGGCCTTGAGTGTGGCTTATTCAAAAAACCTTACCCAGACATGGATATGGTTTCTATTGGGCCAACCATTCGTGGGGCACACTCCCCTGATGAGCGTGTGCATATTGCAAGCGTTGGTGAGTATTGGAAATTATTAACTGCGGTTTTAAAAGCAATTCCAGTTAAAGAATAAACAACTAATTAATTGCAAATCAAACACCTATCATACGATGGGTGTTTTTTTATAATTCAAGTAATAGTTGTCTTTCAAGCTGTGGGCTTTGTAGCATCACATGTAAGCCAACTAACCGAACACCACGCCCTAGGCGCCGATTATCCCAAACTTGTTTCGCTATTTGCACTAAATCCTGTTTATTGAGAACTGGATATACGTGTTCTTGTGTGGTTTGCTGGAAGTCTGCAAATTTAAATTTCACACCTTGGCGAGCAATGCGTAGGTCAGGTTTTACCTTCGCCAAACGCCGTTGGAGTTCATCATATAATTTATCAAGCAGCAGCAAACAATCCCCCCACTGGTCAATATCCACAGCAAACGTACGCTCAACCCCCACCGACTTTCTCAGCCTATCAGGGTTAATAGCTCGCTCATCGATACCATGGCAACGCTCCCAAAGTACCTGTCCAAATTTACCCATGCTTTTAATCAATTCAACAACATCATATTTTTGGACATCCGCACAAGTCATCAACCCCATATCCGCTAATTTTTGGGCTGTTACCTTACCCACCCCAGGAATTTTTTTTAGAGGCAAGTTAAGAACAAATTGATCGATATTTTGCGGTGTGATTACGAATTGACCATTGGGTTTATTCATATCTGAAGCGATTTTCGCCAAAAACTTTATTGGCGCTATCCCCGCTGAAGCGGTTAATTGCAGTTCATCAAAGATTTGCTGGCGAATAGCCTCTGCGATTAACGTTGCAGAGCCGTGCAATTGTGTGCAATCCGTAACATCCAAATAAGCTTCATCAAGAGAAAGGGGCTCTATGAGGTCCGTATAGCGTGCAAATATCTTTTGAATATGCAAAGAGGTTTCTTTATAAAGTGCCATATGCCCAGGAACAACTTTCAAATGCGGGCAAAGCTTAAGTGCAATTGCTGTGGACATAGCACTGTGAACACCGTAGCGACGGGCTTCATAATTTGCAGTACTAATAACGCCTCGACGATTTGCGCTTCCACCCACCGCAATAGGCACATTGCGAAGGCTTGGATCGTCCCGCATTTCTATCGCTGCATAAAAGCAGTCCATATCAATATGAATAATTTTACGCACGAGTTAACCCTGCCAATCAAACACCTGATTAAATATACAGTGTATTTGCTAGCCATGCAATCATTGTTACATCACCATAAAACTGATGAACAGGGTGCTAACTTAATGATAACTAGGTAATTCATCATATTGCAATAATCATCTGCCAAGCTATCCAATTAAAGACTCTACTTAAAGTTAGTCTTAAAAATAAGTGTTAATACTTACTTTTAAACAAAAAAGTAATAGAAAGAGTTGTTTTACCAACGACAATACCTTGAAAACTATCTATGGATTATATCTATGGCAATTATATCAACATCAAAATATGTTAATTTTATGGCAACTCTCATAATACTGTTTGCTAGCCAGACAGCTTTTGCACTATCCCCTAAAATTGTTGCGCATCGAGCAGGAACTGCGGATGCCCCTGAAAATACGCTTTACGCTATTGATTTAGCGATTAAAAATAAGTCAGATGCGATTTGGATAACCGTACAATTAAGTAAAGACAATCAATTAGTTTTATATCGACCAAGCAAACTGAATGAACTAACCGATAAAAAAGGTAAAGTATCCGCATACAACGCTGAGCAACTAAACCAAATCAATGCGGCTTATCAATTTAGCCAAAAACATAATCAACAGTTTCCTTTGCAGAAAACCACGATTAGTACGTTAAAAACTATTTTGCAAGAATATCCGAATACAACTTTCTATGTTGACCTGAAATCACCTGATGCAGACCCTAACATTCAAGCAGAAGCTATTCTTAATCTATTGAAAGAGACAAATAGTGTTAATCGAGTACGTTTTTATTCAACTAATGACGCATTTTTAAATGCACTGAAAACTCTTGAGCCTAAATTACAGTTATTCGAAAGCCGAGATGAAACTCGCACTATACTGGCAAATAGTGTGATAAGTCATCAATGTCCTATGGAAAATCATGAATCTGAAACCCGTTGGTTCGGTTTTGAATTACATCGAAAAATTGAAGTTGTTGAAAAATACACTTTAGGTGAAGCCCGTTCACCTGCGGTTATTTCATGGGACAAAGAAGCTATTGATTGTTTTAGAAAAAATGGTAATGCTTATATCATTGTTTTTGGTGTTAATAATGAAAGTGACTACCAACTCGCAAAAGAAATTGGTGTTGATGCTGTAATGGTTGATTCACCTAAAGCATTTAAAAAATAATATACTTCAATATAAAAACTAAGTTATTTCAATAATAGCTTAGTTTTTAACTTACATAATTTAAAATAATCATTTTATTTTATTACATAATAACAAGTTATATTAAGCCACGTCCGTAAGATTAAATAGTATAATGCTTTTCATAGCGACCTTAGCCAACAATACTGTTAGCTAAGGTATATAAATTAAGAGTTGAATTATATAATTCGGTTTTTATTGAGCAGTTTTTTACGTGCTTCTTCGCGTGCCATGCGTTTCTTACGCGCATCACAAGGTTCGGGACAATCACACACTTTTTCAACACCAATACTGCTTAACCCACCGCAGCTACCTTGAATACTCTTACGTTTAATAATATACCCAAGTGACATGCCTAAAAAGGCCAACAAAAACAGTGCAAAGGCTGCAATGAAAATATTAAGCATTTTTTTGTCCTCCCACAACTACTGTTTTTTGGTTAAAAACGGTTCGAATGCCTTAGTATAACGCTCTTCAAAACCTTTATCTGTCTTAACAATCATGAAAACAGGAATATTCATTTTTTCAGCTAAAGCAAAGCCAGCTTCAGGCCCCAAAACATTTAGCCCTGTAGATAAGCCATCAGCACTCATGCAATTTTCTGCAATCACCGTAATAGAAACTAAATTATGAGTGATTGGTTTTCCTGTTTTCGGGTCAATCGTATGAGAAAAACGAACGCCATCTTGCTCGAAATAATTACGGTAATCTCCTGATGTAGCGATAGAACGGTCACCCGGTTCAATGACCTCTTGTGCTGTTTGGCTTGCCCCATCCGCTGCAGGTTTTTCTATTGCAATACGCCATGGCACTTCTTTACCATTTGTTCCTTTCGTACGCACTTCACCACCGATATCAACCATATAATTATTGATACCCAATGATTCTAAATATTCAGCAACAACGTCGACACCATAACCTTTAGCAATTGAGGAGAGGTCAACGTACAGCTCAGGGATTGTTTTAATTAGGTTATTATCTTGAACAGCAAGTTTTTCGATACCAACCCAAGCGCTACGCTTAGCTAATTCCTCATCCGAAGGTGCTTTAGTCACTCTTCCTTCAGGACCGAAACCCCATAAATTAACTAAAGGGCCAACCGTTACATCTAATGAACCACTTGTCAGCTTATTAATTTCAATCGCTTTTTTAACCACTGTTGCCGTTGCAGCAGATACAGGGAATGGTGTATTCACTTCTTTAAATTGGTTAAAACGACTTAATTCTGAATCTGGGCGATATGTTGACATTTGGTCGTTAACTTCTTCCAGACGTTTATCTATTTCAGCTTGAATAGCTTCAGGCTTTGGCTCCGAAGAGTCTGTAACATATTTAACCGAATAGTACGTGCCCATCGTTTGCCCCTGAAGATTCTGCTGTTCAGGTCCACCACAGGCAGTAAGAAACAGAGCCGCAACAAATAGCAGTATTGGGGTATAGATTCTTTTACTTAGCATAATTTTCTCCGCGTCAATCATGAGCGCATTTTGTTAAGGTCGCCCAGACTATTAACACACTTTACATCGTCACCCATGCAGAGAATGTTCCAGTCAAAATAATTATAAATCTATCGATTAAGCGCTAGCTAATTAGCACTTAATCGATTTACTAAAATCACAAAGAGGGAAAATATTTTCCCTCTTTAAAGTATTACTGTCTACTGACTTTAATAAATCTAATAAAATCAGCTAAGTTGCTTAACCACCGAAGTCATCCAATAAGATATTTTCATCTTCAACACCGAGGTCTTTCAACATTTTAATCACAGCAGCATTCATCATTGGAGGCCCACACATATAGAACTCACAATCTTCTGGCGCCGGATGGTCTTTTAAGTAGTTTTCATATAAAACATTATGAATGAAACCTGTATAACCATTCCAATTATCTTCAGGCATAGGATCAGAAAGCGCTACATTCCATGTAAAGTTTTCATGTTCGGCTGCAAGTTGGTCAAAATCTTCTGTGTAGAACATCTCGCGGACTGAACGCGCACCATACCAGAAACTGATCTTACGTTTAGAATCTAAGCGACGCAGTTGGTCAAATATGTGAGAACGCATTGGTGCCATTCCCGCACCACCACCGATAAACACCATTTCTGCTTCCGTTTCTTTAGCAAAGAATTCACCAAACGGCCCAGAAATCGTCACTTTATCCCCTGGCTTTAATGACCAAATATAAGAGGACATAATTCCTGGTGGAACATCAGGGTTACGAGGTGGAGGTGTAGCAATACGCACGTTTAGCATGATGATGCCATGCTCTTCCGGGTAGTTTGCCATTGAGTAAGCACGAACCGTTGGCTCTTTAACCTCAGACACATAACGGAACAGGTTAAATTTATCCCAATCTTCACGATACTCTTCCGGCACATCAAAATCTTCATATTTGACGACATGTTCCGGGCATTCAATTTGAATAAAGCCACCCGCACGGAAAGGAACAACCTCGCCCTCTGGGATTTTCAATTTTAGCTCTTTAATGAAAGTGGCTTTGTTATCATTAGAAATAACTTCACACTCCCATTTCTTCACACCAAAAATTTCTTCTGGAAGCTCAATTTTTAAATCTTGTTTAACGTTGACCTGACACGCTAATCGGCAACCTTCTTTTGCTTCACGTTTGTTGATGTGTGAAAGCTCAGTTGGCAGAATATCACCACCGCCTTCTTTGATTGTCACACGGCACTGACCACAAGAGCCACCACCACCGCACGCTGATGAAACAAAAATACCTTGGTTTGATAACATGCCTAACAGCTTGTCACCTGCTGGAGCTTCAAAGCTTTTGTCTGGATCGCCATTAACTTCAACTTTGATGTTCCCTGTGTTGACTAGCTTGGATTTTGCAAACAGGATTAAACCTGTCAGCACCAAGACAATCAGGGTAAACATCACGACACCTAAAATAATAATTTCCATGAATTCTTCTCGCCTTTATAGCTGCACACCGGAGAAGGACATAAAGCCCAATGCCATTAAACCGGTTGTCACAAAGGTGATACCTAACCCTTTTAGACCCGATGGAATATCTGAGTACTTCATCTTCTCACGGATAGCCGCCAGCAATACGATTGCGAGCATCCAACCGATCCCCGAACCGAACCCATACACGACCGATTCGCTAAAGTTATAATCACGCTGAGCCATGAAAGAAACACCACCGAAAATGGCACAGTTAACGGTAATCAATGGCAAAAAGATACCTAACGCGTTATACAGTGATGGGAAGTAGCGATCTAAAATCATTTCAAGGATCTGAACTAACGCGGCAATAACCCCGATAAAAGTGATGAAGTTCAAGAAGGATAAGTCGATACCTTCCGCAATCGCACCATCACGTAATATCAAGTTGTATACCAAGTTATTGGCTGGAACAGAGATCCCAAGAACTACCGTTACAGCAATACCCAGTCCAAAAGCGGTTTTTACATTCTTCGACACCGCAAGGAAAGTACACATTCCCAAGAAAAACGCTAATGCCATATTTTCAATAAAAATGGCTTTAACAAACAGGCTAATATAATGTTCCATGTTATTAGTCCTTCTCTATCTGAGCTGGTTTTAGAGTACGTAATCCCCAAATCAGCATACCAATGATAAAGAATGCACTTGGCGCGAGGAGGAACAAGCCATTTGGCATGTACCAACCACCGGTTTGTAGTGATTCAAAAACTGTGATGCCAAACAATTTGCCGGAACCAAATAACTCACGGAAAAAGCCGACTAAAATAAGGATCACACCATAACCTAGACCATTACCAATACCGTCCATGAAGCTTTCAATTGGTGGCGCTTTCATTGCATAAGCTTCAGCACGCCCCATTACGATACAGTTAGTAATAATCAAGCCAACAAATACAGAAAGTTGTTTTGATATTTCATAGGCATATGCACGTAAAATTTGGTCAACCACAATAACTAAAGATGCAATGATCGCCATTTGAACGATAATACGTACACTGCTCGGAATATAGTTCCTGATAAGTGAAATAAAGAAGTTAGAAAATGCCGTCACTAAGGTTACAGCAATCGTCATAACGAGTGCGGTTTCTAACTTCGTTGTCACTGCAAGTGCAGAACAAACCCCTAATACCTGTAAGGCAATCGGGTTGTTATCAAATAGCGGCCCAAGTAGGACGCGTTTTACTTCTTTTGAATCAGCCATTATTCAGCGCTCCTTCACGTACTTTTTTCAGGAACGGACCAAAACCGTTATCCCCTAACCAGAAATCAAACATATGTTGGATCCCGTTTGATGTTAGAGTCGCACCTGAAAGGCCGTCGATACCGAATGGGTTATCTGTAGCACCACCGCGCACGATTTTAATTGCCGGAACCCCCTGTTCATTGAACAGTTTTTTACCAGGCCATTGCGCTTTCCACTGAGGATTATCAACCTCACCACCCAGACCTGGGGTTTCACCATGTGCGTAGTAAGTAATACCACGAGAGGTGACACCATCTACATCAACCGCAATAAAGGCATACATCACAGACCACAAGCCAGAGCCGTAAACAGGTAAAATAATTTGTGATACTTTCCCTGTTTCATCTTTAACCAAATAGATTTCAGCGCTATTGGCACGACGGCGGATTTTTGCAATATCCTCTGCTGGAGATAATGCAATACTCGTTTCTTCACTACGTAGCTCGTTATTTAAGTCATAACGGCTAGTGCTATCAGACAATTCATTAGTTTTAAAATTCAAAAGCTTAGGCTCGATACGTTCCTTATATACACTTTGAATTTCCTCAGCGGTCATTTTAGGTTGTAGCAAACCTGCCACACTTAAAATATTACGTTGAGTATCTAACTGAATCTGCTCTTGCTGCTGTGGTTTTAAACCAACGGCAGCCCCTGCGACGACAATTGAGCACACTAGGCAAAGAATAAAAACGACTAGAAATGTTCTGCCGACGCTATCGTTATTAATTGGTTTTTCATTAGCCACGAGCTTTTCTCCGCTTAATATTTGCTTGAACGACCAGATAGTCAAACAGAGGAGCAAACAGGTTGGCGAATAGGATAGCCAGCATCATCCCTTCGGGATAAGCTGGGTTAACAACCCTGATAAGGACACACATTACGCCGATCAGAATACCGTACGCCCATTTACCTTTGTCTGTGAATGACGCTGATACTGGGTCTGTCGCCATAAAAATCATACCAAATGCGAAGCCGCCGAGTACCATGTGCCACCACCATGGCATGGCAAATAATGGGTTGGTATCAGAGCCAATAGCATTGAATAGGTAAGACATTGCAATCATGCCGACCATCACACCAGCAACAATACGCCATGATGCGATGCGGAAGAACATGATAAGAGCACCACCAATAAACAGCATCAGTGTTGACACTTCACCAATTGAACCTGGCATGTTACCTAAAAAAGCTTGCATCCAAGTAATCGGTTCATGAGTCACCGTGTTCATTAGCGCATGCTCACCACCTGTTGCCCATTGTGATAATGGTGTTGCACCAGAGAAGCCATCTGCAGCTGTCCAAACTAAGTCACCTGATATTTGAGCAGGGTAAGCAAAGAATAAGAAAGCACGACCCGCTAATGCCGGGTTTAAGAAATTACGCCCAGTACCGCCAAAAATTTCTTTCGCGACAACAACCCCGAAAGTAATACCTAATGCAGCCTGCCACAAAGGAATAGTTGGCGGCACAATCAAGGCAAATAGAATCGAGGTAATAAAGAAGCCTTCGTTTATTTCATGGCCGCGGATCATGGCGAATAACACTTCCCAGAAACCACCGACTAAGAAAACGACTGCATAAATAGGCAGGAAATACACTGCACCCAGCAGCATTTTACTTCCCCACCCTGCATCCATCGAAAGTGATGCGCCTAAAAACTGTGCTAAGCTATAATGCCAATCACTTGCGAGAACTTGCTGTAACTCAGCTCCGCTATATAATTGGTGCAAAGCTGGGATAGCTTGGTTACCAACGTTATACATTCCCCAGAACATCGCTGGGAAAACCGCTAGCCATACCAATATCATCATACGTTTCAGGTCGATGGTATCCCTGACATGAGAACGCCCTTTTGTTACCGTACCCGGCGTGTAAAAAACAGTCGAAACTGCTTCAAATAACGCATAGTATTTTTCTAGCTTTCCACCGGGCTCAAAATGGTGCTCATACTTTTCAAATAAATTTTTCAGACCCATGGAATCACCCTTCTAGCTCAATCTTGGTCAGAACATCACGTAGCACCGGACCATATTCATATTTCGCTGGGCAAACATAGGTACATAAACCTAAATCTTCTTCGTCCAACTCTAAACAGCCCAATTCTTGTGATGTGTCAGTGTCTCCAGCAAGGAGATCGCGCAATAAATGAGTGACCATGATGTCGAGAGGCATGACTCGCTCGTAGTTACCAATTGGTACCATCGAACGTTCGCCACCGTTCATTGTCGTTGTAAAATTAAAGCGTTTATTTTTCAGGAAGTGCCCGATTGTGGTACGAGTAATCGTAAATTTATTAACACCTGGCATAATCCAGCCAAATAATTCTTTATCGCGACCCTCGGCTAACACTGAGACTTGATTATGAAAACGACCAAGATAGTGATGGGTATCATCGCATGTCACGCCCCAAAGGACTGAACCCGAAATAATACGGTTTTCACCTGCTTTAAGCTGACCTTGTGTTAGTTCATATAAATCAGCACCTAGGCGAGTACGCAGAAGACGAGGCTTTTCAACTTGTGGCCCTGCTAATGAAATCACGCGGTCTGTGTAAAGGTGACCCGTAACAAATAGCTTACCAATAGCGATTACATCTTGGTAATTAAGGCTCCAAACTTTTTTCTTAATACTGACCGGTTCCAAGAAATGGATATGAGTTCCCGCTAAACCAGCAGGATGCGGCCCTGTAAATTGGGTATAAGAAATTTGGTTATGAGCCGCATTCTTCGGTAAGTCTCCCTCTCCATGACACACATGGATTTTACCTTCCGTTAAGCGACTTAAAACCAAAAGCCCATCGTTAAATGCTTGTTCTTGCTCTTGAATAACTAAAACAGGATCCGCTGCAAGTGGGTTAGTGTCCATTGCAGTGACAAAAATAGCGATAGGTGAAGAACCAGGCTGTGGTGAACGGCTAAATGGACGCGTTCTTAAAGATGTCCACATACCCGATTTTATCAAATTATCTTCAACTTGCTGTTGAGTTAACGTTGATAGCTCATCACGAGTATAAGCTGCAAAAGTTTCTTGTTCGTCACCATCAATTTCGATGACAACGGATTGAAGCACACGACGCTCACCACGATTAATAGCAATAATTTGACCGCAGGCTGGGCTTGTAAACAAAACCCCTGGGTTCTTTTTATCTTCAAAAAGAACCTGTCCTTTAACTACACGCTCACCTTCTTTAACCAGCATCGAAGGACGCATTCCGACATATTCTTCACCTAGCACAGCTACGTGTTGAATTTTCGGGCCGTCTTCTATCACTTGGGCTGGCTCACCTGCGATAGGAAGGTTGAGGCCTTTTTTAATTTTAATCATAAGATCTGCACAAGTTTATCAGTTAAACCCTAAGCTAACGATTCAGCAATGAATGATAGCGACTCATTAAATAAAAAATAGCTCAAGTAATAGTCATCACTTAAGCAGGTATTCTCACATAATTGTTACTAAATTTTATCTTCTGCCAACCATAATTTTATCAGTTCCCACTCTCTATGTCCGGCTATAGAAGTGACATAGTTCAAGCAAATTGCATTAATATTTAAATTTTTCTGTTAACAATTCGTTATTATCGATGCTTAAGCTCATATTTATCGACCAATGTTTAATTTTTAAGCAATAAAGGTTCATTTAAAAACTATTAACAAACTATATTAATTTTCGATTTACTCGTCTAAAATGCATAAAATATGTACTCTTTTTGTTCAATAACATTTTCGTGATATGGCTTAGATATGAAATTAAGTAAATTTTTTAGTGCAATTTTTTTATTTATACTCATATATTCCCCTGCTATTCAGGCGAGTAACTATTCATTTCTACTTAATAATAACGTATCTGATAACCCAAATTCATCTATTTTTATTCAAATATTTAAGCAAGAAGGTTTATTAGAACTCTATCAAAAAACGCCATCAGGAAAATATAAACTGTCGAAAACTTACCCAATTTGTAAATTCTCTGGCGGGCTAGGTCCCAAAAAGATTGAAGGTGACCTAAAAAGCCCAGAAGGATTTTATCAAATTACAACAGAACAGCTCAATCCTAACAGTCGGTATTACCGATCTATCAATATCGGTTTCCCTAATGAGTTTGATAAGGCACAAGGCTATAACGGTAGCTACCTTATGATCCATGGCAGTTGTGTTTCAGTTGGGTGTTATGCCATGACGGATGAATATATGGGTGAAATTTACCAAAGGGTAGAGACAGCCTTACTTAGCGGACAGCCCGTCATTAATGTCAGCATTTACCCATTTAGAATGACAAATGAAAATATGCTGCGCTACCGCAATTCCAGCCACTATGCCTTTTGGAAACAACTCCAACCTGCTTACGAGTATTTCAACCGTACAGGAAGACCCGCTGAGGTGTCCGTCGCGTTAGGTAAATATGCAGTTATTGACCAACCTGAAACCCCAACAAAATTGTTAGGGTCTAAATCACAATATGCGCTCACCAAGATAGAATAAGACGAAATTACCGGGGTCAATTCGCTGCCAATTTTCGTTACCCGTTAATGGTTGCGTTGCGATGACAGAAACAACATCAGTGGGTGTCGTGCACTGCTCAAAATCGATTTCAATATCTTGGTCGAGTAATTTAGCTTTACCAAATGGTGCCTTGCGCGTTAGCCAATGCAAATTCGTTGAACTAAAGGCCATCATATATTGCCCATCAGACAGCAACATATTAAACACGCCTTTATGACGCAATTGGTCAGCTAAGGTCGCAATAAAACGGAACACACTTTTCCAATTCGATGGCCTGCGTGGGTACTTTTCACTGAGTTGATGAAGTATCCAGCAAAATGCCCATTCGCTATCGGTTTCACCTATCGGCCAATAGCGCCCAGTTTTCAGTGTACGATATCCCTTTAACTGCCCATTATGCGCATAAGTCCAATTACGCCCCCATAGCTCGCGAGTAAAGGGGTGAGTGTTTACTAACGACACATCCCCTCGGTTTGCTTGGCGAATATGAGCAACAATACTTTCTGACTTAATCGGGTATTCCTGCACAAAGCGGGCGACAGGTGACAAAAAACTAGGTTGAGGATCTTTAAATGTGCGACACCCGAGCCCCTCATAAAAGGTAATTCCCCAGCCATCTTTATGTGGGCCAGTTTGCCCACCTCGGGAAATTAACCCACTTAAGCTAAACGAAATATCGGTTGGAACATTGGCACTCATGCCAAGTAACTCGCACATTTAAAAACTCCTGAAACAGTAATAACTGTTATTTCACCATCTCTTTTTCGATTAACTGAATTAAGATATGAATAACTTTAATATGAATTTCTTGGATACGGTCGGCATACCCAAAGTGTGGGACTCGAATTTCGATATCCGCGGTGCCAGCCATTTTCCCGCCATCTTTGCCTGTTAGCGTGATGACTTTCATGCCTTTTTCACGTGCTGCCGCAATCGCTTTAATAATGTTCCCTGAATTACCAGAGGTAGAAATTCCGAGTAAAACATCCCCTTTCATACCAACAGCTTCGATGAAACGTGAAAAAACGTATTCATATCCAAAGTCATTACTCACGCAAGATATATGACTCACATCTGAAATTGCAATTGCAGGATAACCCGGGCGGTTTTCACGGTAACGTCCTGTTAATTCTTCAGCAAAATGCATTGCATCACAGTGAGACCCCCCATTACCACAAGATAATACTTTGCCACCCGCTTTAAAAGAGTCAGCGAGCAGTACAGCGGCCTGTTGGATAGCAGCAATATTGGCATCATCGCTAAGAAAATTCGATAACGTCTCGGCCGCTTCTGTCAGCTCACCACGGATTAAGTCTTGATACATGAGATTTCCTCTTAATTAAGAATACGTTATAGAGAGTACGATTAATTCATATCCAAATTATCCTAAAAGAAAAATGGCGCTCCATGGCAAAACTCAGATAGATATCAGTAATTAATCTTTAATAGTCAGATTGTTGCACAGGGATAATTTTGTTTCTACTTTTGATTGTGCTGTCTTGGCCCTATCGACAAAATTCATCGAAACTCATAACCAATAAGACAAATTACTGCAATAACTTCCTTTACATGACGTTTTTGTGAGCTAAGTTGTAATTAAGATGTAAATACATTGCTAATTCTTTATTAATGGGTATAGATTAAAGCAACAAACAGGTCAGACCTCTTACAAGTAGACGGGAGCTTAACTATGATCCTTCTCAGCATTGTGTTATTTCTCGCCTTAATCGGCGTACTTTGTTATCACAAAACCTCTTTAATTTTTAGCTCGATATTGTTATTAGCCTATACCGCGGTGATGGGCGCAATGAACCTTTGGAGCTACTGGATGTTACTACCAGTCGCCTTGGTACTATTTCCTTTTGTATTCAGCCCAGTACGCCAATCTCTTTTTTCCGCTCGTGCGATGAAAATGTTCCAAAAAGTCATGCCACCGATGTCGCGTACAGAAAAAGAGGCGATTGATGCAGGAACAACGTGGTGGGAGGGTGACCTTTTCCGTGGAGCTCCTGATTGGAACAAGCTGCACAACTACCCGAAACCTCAATTAACGGCAGAAGAACAAGCGTTTATTGATGGGCCTGTTGAAACGGTTTGTGGCATGGTCAACGACTTCGAAGTTAGCCATGAACTTGCAGACTTAACACCTGAAGTATGGCAGTACCTACGTGATCACCGCTTCTTCGCTATGATCATCAAAAAAGAATACGGTGGCCTTGAGTTCTCTGCATATGCACAGTCACAGGTTCTACAGAAGCTCGCAGGCGTGTCTGGTATTCTTGCTATCACGGTAGGTGTGCCAAATTCATTAGGCCCGGGCGAATTACTGCAACATTATGGTACTGACGAACAAAAACAACGTTATTTACCTGGCTTAGCTACGGGTGAAGAAATTCCATGCTTTGCGCTAACCAGCCCTGAAGCAGGTTCCGATGCTGGTGCTATCCCAGACTCAGGTGTTGTTTGTATGGGTGAATGGCAAGGCGAGCAAGTATTAGGGATGCGTTTAACATGGAACAAACGCTATATTACCTTAGCGCCGATTGCCACTGTATTAGGCCTCGCATTCAAACTTTCCGACCCTGATAAGTTATTAGGCGGTGAGAAAAATCTTGGTATCACCTGTGCATTAATTCCAACCAACACCCCAGGAGTTGAAATTGGTCATCGCCACTTCCCACTAAATATTCCATTTATGAATGGCCCTACCCGCGGACAAGATATTTTTGTACCTATCGATTACATTATCGGTGGTCCAAAAATGGCAGGCCAAGGCTGGAGAATGTTGGTTGAGTGCCTTTCTGTGGGCCGTGGCATAACATTGCCATCGAACTCAACGGGTAGTTTGAAGAGTATTGCCATCGCAACAGGGGCTTACTCTTATATTCGTCGCCAATTCAAGTTACCCATTGGGAAAATGGAAGGGATTGAAGAGCCATTAGCACGCATTGCTGGTAATACTTATCTTATGGATGCGGCGGCAACTCTCATTACCTCTGGGATTATGTTAGGTGAAAAACCTGCTGTTCTATCTGCTATTGTTAAATACCATTGTACGCACCGGGGCCAGCGCGCCATTATTGATGCCATGGATATTACTGGCGGTAAAGGCATTTGCCTTGGGGATTCAAACTTTGTTGCTAGAGCCTATCAAGGCGCACCGATCGCCATTACGGTTGAAGGGGCAAATATCCTCACCCGCAGTATGATTATCTTTGGCCAAGGGGCTATCCGTTGCCATCCTTTTGTATTAGAAGAAATGGCCGCTGCGCAGGATAACAACTTACATAAATTCGACAAAGCCGTATTTGGCCATATTGGTCATGTAATTAGTAATCAATTCCGTAGCTTCTGGCTTGGTTTGACCAATGGCCGTGGAAGTCATGCTCCGACCAAAGATGAAACTCGTCGTTACTATCAAATGCTAAACCGCCAAAGTGCCAACTTAGCATTGCTATCCGATGTTGCCATGGGCGTGTTAGGTGGCAGTTTAAAACGTCGCGAACGTATCTCAGCACGTTTAGGGGATATTTTAAGTAACTTATATCTCGCATCTGCAACTTTAAAACGCTATGAAGATGAAGGCCGTCAAAAAGCTGATTTGCCACTAGTAAAATGGGCAGTTGAAGATTGTTTATATCAATCAGAAAAAGCGATGGATGACCTTCTGAAAAACTTCCCTAACAAGTTGGTTGCTGGGGTCATGCGCATCACGCTGTTCCCTACTGGCCGTGCGATGTCAACACCATCAGACCGATTAGACCATAAGCTTGCTCAAATCCTGATGGAACCATCAGAAACGCGCGACAGATTGGGCCGTGGTCAGTATTTAACACCTACGGAAAACAACCCTCATGGCTTAGTTAACCAAGCATTACTGGATATCATTGCCGCTGAACCTATTTTCGAACGTATTTGCCGTTTAAAAGAGCGCAAACTCAGCTTTACTCGCTTAGATAAGCTTGCTGACCAATTACTTCCTGAAAATGTGATTACGCAAGAGGAAGCCGATATCTTGCGTAGAGCAGAAGCAAGTCGGTTACGGACGATCAACGTCGATGAGTTTGAATTTGATGATTTGGGTGTACTTCCTACAAAAAAGTCGCCAAATGAGCCATCAAATGAAGAAGCTAGTAAGAAAAAGAAAGCGGCTTGATTGATTTTTACTTGTAAATCAAAGGGAACTCAAGAGTTCCCTTTGACATTCATATTTAAAGTAAATAATCATTGAAATATTCAACCACTTTGTCTTCATCAATACCTAAGTGTCCTTTCCAGCCAGCCCATGGCATCTCCATATCAGAGCGACCTTTAGTATTGTTTAACTGGGACTCAGCACTCACAAGGTCACCAAAATTAACCATCGATGCTAATGATAAAGGGATAAACTGATTTGGTATCACACCGATTAATGCTAAAGATTGTAAAACCCCTCTATGTGTGTATTTATTACCCGGGATTATTTTGGCTTCTGCCAAACGCTTTTCAAAATGACCGGGGGTTTCATCATCCTTAGCAGAACGGAATAAATCCAATAACTGGTTAAATTTAATTTTATCGTCCCCAAATGGCTGTACTGGCTCAACATTAAGTAAATGTTTTAAATTTAAATAAGCATAAGAGGTATTACCTGTATAGGAATTTCCGTAATATAAGCAGTACTGAAAATAACTATCATTAATATAGATTTTTCGGTTGTAGTCACTGCATACCCAGCAACAGGCTAGTTGTGTTTTTTCTATATAGTCATGAGTCTGTATGTTTTGGAGTTTATGGAAAGCACCTAGTACTGAACGTCCTCGTAAATAACTTCCCCCAACACCTGCAATGAAAGCATCAAAACAGCGCTCTTGGCTGAGTTTTTCCTCTTTTTTTAAACTGTTGAACTTGCGCATAATATCAGCATGGTCATTGAAAGACTCAATGTGATTCACTTGCCAATTAATTCGTGTTAGTTCCAATTGTTCTTTGTCTGAAAGTGTACTTTGACTATAAACAGAAACCTCACGCTCAACGTCATACTGGCTATTTTCATACTTATACAGTTTACGAAGAACCCTCATCGCTTTTTGCACCGATTTTTACCTTCTGATTTTTATTGTATTGCGTAGAATTTACATAAGGTAGGTAAAATACATGGAAATATAGATGTGGTGAATCAGAATAACCGCATCTTACAATAATAGCCTATGAGTAAGATGCCGTTATCTATTTATCTATAATGAAAGGAAGGCTTACAACTCCAAAGCCAATAGCTCTTCTATCGTTTGGCGACGGCGAATCAATTGTGGTTTGCCATTCACAAACATCACTTCGGGTAATAATGGGCGGCTATTGTAGTTTGATGACATGGATGCACCATAAGCCCCCGTATCATGAAAAACGAGGAAATCGCCAACTTTTACCTCGGGTAAAGCGCGAGTCACCACTAAACCGCCCTCTAACTGGGTAAATACATCTCCTGATTCACACAGAGGGCCAGCGACAATAGTGTCTTTTAGTTGAGCCCCATCAACGTTACGTCCATCCGTGGGTAACAGTGAAATATGGTGATAGCTGCCATACATCGCTGGGCGCATGAGATCATTAAAACCGCTGTCCACTAACACATAGTGGCGGCTCCCCATATCTTTAACAGCTCGCACTTCAGCTAACAATACGCCTGATTCAGCAACCAAATAACGGCCAGGCTCTATTTCAAGTTCAATTTTGTGCCCTAAGTGTTGTTCGATACGTTGGCGAGCGTTATCCCATAGGCTGTAATAATGTTGCACATCGATTACTTCATCACCTTCACGATAAGGTGTGGATAACCCACCACCCGCTGATATTGCATGAAGATCAACCCCTGCGGTGGTGACAAACGCCACCATCGAATCACACACATCAGCAAGGTGCTGGTAATCAACCCCAGAACCAATATGCATATGAATGCCAACCAACGACAAATTGTAATGGCGAATTTTCTCTAACGCTAAAGGTAAGTCTTCGTGCCAAATACCGTGCTTACTATTTTCACCACCAGTATTAGTTTTTTGACTATGGCCGTGGCCAAAACCCGGATTGATGCGTAACCAAACCGGATGACCTGCTTTTTGTTCGCCAATTTGTTCAAGCATATCAATCGAGCCTGCATTTACAGGGATATCTAGCTCAGTGACTTTCGCTAATGTCGCTCTATCGAGCACATCTGCAGTAAATACGATTTCTGAGTTTTCACGCCCAGGCTGGAACCCTGCCACCAGCGCACGTTCAATCTCCCCTAATGAAACGGAATCGACTTTAACGCCTTGCTGTTTCATTAAGCGCAGGATATGAATATTCGAGCACGCTTTTTGTGCAAAGCGGACGGTATCAAAAACTTGTAATTGCTTGATACGCTCAATGATCACCGCGCTATCATAAACCCAAACAGGGCTACCATACTGCTCAGGTAATACACGTAAATACTCAGGAGTTAAATATTGGCTTGTTGTCGTTGCGAATGAAGTCATTGTCTTTCTCGTTTGCAAGTTTTTATTATATTAAAAGCTATTATTCAAAGAATAATACGGGAAAAAAAATATCTATTTTGCTAAAGTCTATTCATATTTGATATAGACTTTATTTAAGGACTTTCTATGCAAGCCATTTCATGGCGGCACATCGAAATATTCCGTGCAGTGATGACTACCCCCAACCTGACGGAAGCCGCTGCGCTGCTGAACACTTCACAACCCACTATTAGCCGTGAACTTGCACGCTTAGAATACCTTTTGCAGTTTAAGTTATTCGATAGAGTCAAAGGGCGGTTACAACCTACTGCACAAGGATTACGGTTTCTTGAAGAGGTTGAACGCTCTTATTATGGCTTGGAGCGTATTAAAAATTCAGCAGAAACCATCCGCCGCTTCGAACATGCACAAATATCGATAACCTGTCTACCGGCTTTCGCCCAATCTTTATTACCCCAAGTTTGCCAGTCATTTATGGAAAACTACCCAGAGGTCAGCATCACAGTGATCCCGCAAGAATCCCCGGTTCTTGAAGAATGGTTGTCGGCTCAACGTTACGATTTTGGCCTCACTGAACATCTGCAAATGCCACCGGGAACTGAACAACAAACACTGGGAAGTTTAAATGAAGTGTGTGTTTTACCCACAAGCCACCCTTTAACCCAAAAAGACGTGTTAACCCCCAACGATTTCCAAGACCAACGTTTTATTAGCCTGTCATTAACTGACAGCTACCGTCAGTTGATTGACTCAACCTTTGCGGAACACCACGTCGAACGAAAAATGGTCATGGAAACACATTCGGCTTCATCTATTTGCGCTATGGCACTAAAAGGAATTGGAATTTCTATTGTTAACCCTTTAACCGCATTAGATTTTCACCAACAATCCGCTGGCAAGCTAGCGCTGCGCCCACTCAGTTTTTCTATTCCTTTTACTGTTAGCTTGATAAGGCCTATTCACCGCCCCTCATCACAATTGACCAATATTTTTACTCAACATTTAGAGGATAACTTTAATCAAATAAAAACCCAGCTAACTTCCGCGCTGTTGCACCAATAACTGCCAGTGAGGTGAAGTTTTAAACCAGTTAGCGAGATAATCAATCACCACTCTCAGGGCGGTTGGCATTTTTTGCCGACTAGTATACACAGCGTAAATACCTAGTGGCATTGGCGTATATTCAGGTAATAACTGAACTAACTCCCCCGAAGCCAAATGATTAGCGACTGAATAATAAGGTTGCATAGAGATACCCGCGCCTTGCAATGTTGCTTCAGCGAGAAATACGGATTCGTTAGCACTTAAGCGCCCATCAACTAACACACTATGCTGCATGCCTGCTTTTTCAAATACCCATAAGCTACGACCAAAAAAATTATAGGTTAAGCAATCGAGTAAAACTAAATCCTCTGGTTTTTCAGGATGTTTTTTTCCTTTTAAAAAATCAGGTGAAGCGCAAATAACAGAATGGCAAGTTGACAAGGGTTTAGCGATTAAACTCGGTTCCAGCTGATTGGTGATGCGGATCGCTAAATCAATTCGCTCCTCTATTAAATTAACCGATTTATTCGATATTTGCATATCAATAGCCATATTCGGATAGAGTGTCATAAACTCAGCAATAGCCACAGAGAGCGCACTTTGGGCAATAGATTGTGAGCAACTAATGCGCACTAAACCGGATAATGCTTTTGCATCATGCTCTTGTTGCACAGGCACCATTTGGGAAATCGCATTAAGTTGCAAAGATTGTTGATATACACCTTCCCCTGCGGAAGTTAAACTTAATTTCCGCGTGGTGCGATTTAGTAAACGGACCCCCGCCCACTGTTCCATTTCCGACAAATAGCGTGTCACCATCGCTCTCGACATATCCAGTTTTTCAGCTGCGCCACTTAGGCTGCCCTGTTCAACAATAGTAATAAATACTTCTGCCGCTTTTAATCTATCCATGCCACTCTCATTTGACCGAATTATGCAACAAACAACACCTAATTATGGGGTTTTTCATCTTATCATTGCAATTTAGTATACACGACATGCAAAACAAACTTTTCTGTATAACTTCATTTTAGGATACAACATGAAATTGACCTTATTAGCAGCAACCACATTATTCGCCACAACTATGAATCTAGCACAAGCTGAAAAACTGGCATTGGATGTTTATAACCCCGGAAATAACAGCGTGTTCCCTGTTTCCTCTGAAATTATTAGCGGCTCAAGTGAAGTGGTACTGATTGATGCGCAATTTCAAAAAAATGATGCACAACAATTGGTTGATAAAATCAAAAAACTCAATAAGAAATTAACCACGATTTATATTAGCCATTCAGATCCAGATTACTATTTTGGGCTCGATACCCTAACAAACGCTTTCCCAGAGGCAAAGGTGGTCGCGACAGCAAACACAGTTGAAGCCATTAAAGCCACTAAAGATGGCAAACTTGCTTACTGGGGCGGTGTATTAAAAGATGAAGCCCCTACTCATGTTATCGTCCCTGAAGTGATTAAAGGAGATAGCTTTACGGTTGATGGCGAACGACTTGAAATTAAAGGCCTTGATGGCGCTTCGCCAGATAGAACCTATGTCTGGGTTCCATCATTGAAAGCCGTTGTGGGTGGTGTCATTGTTTCTGACAATATTCATGTTTGGGTTGCTGATACACAAACAGAAGAGTCGCGTAAAAATTGGCTACAAACATTAGAAGACATCAAAGCTCTGAACCCAGCAACCGTTGTTCCCGGCCACTTTACGGGGGCGTCTAAACTAGATGTAACGACGGTTTCTTTCACTCAAAAATATTTACAGGACTTTGAAAGTGCATATAAAACAAGTAAAAACTCAGATGAGCTCATCCAAAAAGTTGCAGCGAAGTACCCACAATTAGATGATAAATCAAGCTTAGAACTTAGTGCAAAAGTCATTAAAGGCGAAATGAAATGGCCTCAGTAATTAAGTAATTTTCACTATTTCAGCCAGTTGCGTGGTATGTCTCGTATCTACACACTAAATGACTTACCTAAAACAATTTGGCTGATTTAACTAGATGATAGTGGTATTAATCTTTTGATGGTAATGATACAACTTAATTCAAATTACTTAAAAATAGCAAATAAAGAGAACGATTATGAGCAACATCACCCTACACTATATTTATGACCCTTATTGCGGCTGGTGCTACGCTGCAGCACCTTTAGTCGAAATTGCCAAGCAACACCCAAGTATCAACATTGAAATGCATGGTGGTGGCATGCTAGCAGGTGACGCTCGTCTACATTTAGATGATAATTTTCGCCAATATATTCTGCAATCAGATAAGCGCATTGCATCAATGACAGGGCAAGTGTTTGGCGATGACTATATAAAAATGCTACACGAACCTAATTTGGTTATGGACTCAACACCACCGCAAACCGCTATATTAGCGGCAACCAAGCAAGGCAAAGGCTTTGAAATGCTTAAAGCCATCCAAAAAGCGCACTATATTTCAGGGCGCCATATTAAAGATGTTGACGTGCTTCTCGACCTTGCAAAAGATATTGGCCTTGATGTACCTCAGTATCTGTCCGACTACAGCGAATGTGAACAACATGAAACCCCAGCCCACATCGAAAGCAGTAAGGCTCTGTTAGCGCAGTCAGGGGCTTCTGGTTTTCCAACTCTGTTGATACAACAGCAAGATAAATGGTTACGTGTTCCATTACAAAATTACCTTGGTGAACCGAGTAAATGGCAGCAGTTTTTAGATTCTTTAGTCACTGTCGCATCTTAATAAATCCCCTTCCCTGAATGCGCGTATGGTTGTCATTTTATTCAATTATTGATAGATACAACCATACGCTAGCACTAATAATTAACGCGGGTCCAAATGGGATTTTCTTCGTTTTCTTAGCTATTTTCGCCCGAGGTGATCTCTCCAAATAAGCTAGACTTGTTTGCTGCTTTTTTGGATATATTTTAGGCAATACCCCATAGGTTACCCAGTACTGTAATAACCCCACGCCTGCGGCGGCTCCCAAAAAGTAAGGTAACTGCCAAAGCCCAAGCCAGGCCGAACAAGCAGCAACGAGTTTAAAATCCCCTCTTCCCATTTGCGGTTGATGCGTTTTTTTCTCAACCAATGTCACCACCATTAGCATCACTAAGTAACCGAGCAACACCGCATAAATAGCGGAAACAACATTCCCATTAGGCAAATGGATTTGATATAACAGCCCCAACCATAATAATGGGTATGTAAGGATATCAGGGAGATAACCTATTTTATTATCAATGATAAATAATGGAATTATTAAATTAATATATAACACTAAAAATAAAACCATACGAAAACTGTTAGATGAGCAATATATTATAAAAATTAATGCACTATATATTAGAAGCAGAATAGTATTTTTTATAATAATTTTCGATTCACCGAAACAGATAACAGGCAAATAGATTAGCAGTTTTTTAGTTGAGAAAACCGATATTAACAGTATAGAAAAATAAATAAAAACAACAGTAAAATCAATCAAATAAATGTTAGTTTCATTTTGACACGATAATGTAAGTTGATCCGACGGCGAAATAATAGATATGACCGATGACATTAAAATACAGATTAACTCTTTCATATTAACTCCTTATTCCTTTATGGAGATAAAAATAAATATACTGTGAATTTTCTCTACTCCAAACACTTTAATTCCGTAGGGTATAATCGGTTTATTCGAATATCATTATCACCTAGCTCACTTTCATTGCGGTTTAAGATGTCGCTTATGGCACAGACATACTATAAAAGGCCAGTATTTCGTTATAAACTAGGTAGCAGTGCTTGAGTTTAACAATTCAACCCCCATATTCATCAAAGCTATATTATTTATTAACCCTGTCTGTACTAAGGAAAAACTATGCGCGTTCCACGCATTTATCACCCAGAGCCTCTTCAAATAAATACAACGATTTCTCTTGGTGATGATGCTGCAAACCATGTAGGTCGGGTACTACGCATGACTGCGGGCCAAAAACTCGAACTTTTTGATGGCAGCAATCAAATCTTTAGCGCTGAAATTACTGAAGCTACTAAAAAAAATGTATTCGTGCACATTGAAAATAGCCAGATTGACGATAGAGAATCTCCTCTCGATTTACACCTAGGACAGGTCATGTCTCGTGGGGAAAAAATGGAATTTACCATACAGAAATCTGTTGAACTCGGGGTTAACACCATAACACCTTTATTATCAGAGCGTTGTGGTGTTCGTTTAGACGGTGAACGACTGGAAAAAAAATTACTGCAATGGCAAAAAATTGCGATTGCAGCCTGCGAACAATGTGGCCGTAACCGAATTCCAGAAATTCGCCCAGTGCAGACACTGGAAGCCTGGTGCGCGGAAAATGACGATGCGTTTAAAGTTAATTTGCACCCACGAGCAACAGAAAGTATTAATACGTTACCCACTGAACTGAAGAAAGTACGATTGTTGATTGGCCCAGAAGGTGGCTTATCAGCAGACGAAATTGCCATGACAGCAAATTATCAATTTACCGATATACTGTTAGGGCCTCGAGTATTACGAACAGAAACGACTGCGCTAACCGCTATCACAGCACTGCAAGTGCGCTTAGGTGATCTGGGGTAAGGAGAAAAAATGATCAAGCTCGGTATAGTGATGGACCCTATTTCGTCCATCAAAATCAAGAAAGACACCAGTTTTGCAATGATGTTGGAAGCTCAGCGTCGTGGTTACGAAATCCATTATATGGAAATGAATGACCTGTATTTACACCAAGGTGAAGCTCGCGCACAAACTAAAATCGTGACGGTCGAAGAAAACCCAGAAAAATGGTATGAATTTCAGGGAGAACAAGATATTGCCCTGAGCTCTCTTGATGCCATTTTAATGCGTAAAGACCCACCTTTTGATACTGAATTTATCTATGCGACTTATATTCTAGAAAGAGCGGAACAAGCTGGCACCTTAATTGTGAATAAACCGCAAAGCCTACGTGACTGTAATGAAAAACTCTTCACGGCTTGGTTTGCTGAATTAACACCAGACACATTAGTCACTCGCAGCCCACAAAAGTTGAGAGAATTCCACCAAAAACATGGCGATGTTATTTTTAAACCACTAGATGGTATGGGTGGCGCTTCGATTTTCCGCCTCAAGCAAGATGACCCAAATGTGGGTGTGATTATTGAAACGCTAACAGAACATAGCTCCCGCTACTGCATGGCACAAAACTTCCTGCCAGCAATTAAAGATGGTGATAAGCGTGTCTTAGTTGTTGATGGTGAACCCGTTCCGTATTGTTTAGCACGAATTCCAGCTCAAGGCGAAACCCGAGGTAACCTTGCTGCGGGTGGCCGTGGTGAAGCGCGTCCATTAACTGAAAGTGACTGGGCCATCGCACGTGCTGTTGCGCCAACATTGAAAGAAAAAGGCTTAATATTTGTTGGCCTTGATATCATCGGTGACCGTTTAACTGAAATTAACGTGACCAGCCCAACGTGTGCACGGGAAATTGAAGCCGCATTTGATATCTCCATTACCGGTATGTTAATGGATGCCATTGAACGCCGTCTCAATAAATAATTTATAGCGGTGATTTATCTTTACTGATGATTTTTATTGTTTTTACACGGTAAACGTCATCAGTTTGTTCTACCACCGATTATTTAGCCTTTTATTGTATTCTATTAATTGTGATTAAATTTGCTGGAGTCTAAGTTTGAATCTGCAAAACCATTTTCTTATCGCCATGCCATCCTTAACAGACCCTTATTTTGAACAATCGGTCGTTTATGTGTGTGAGCACAACGAAAAAGGGGCGATGGGGATTGTGATTAACAAACCTATTGATGACTTTTCCGTCGATACGATGCTCAAAAAACTCGAAATCACGATTTCAGATAAAATTGATGATCGTAATTTAAAAAAGCCTGTTATCGCAGGTGGCCCTGTTGCAGAAGAGCATGGGTTTATCTTACACACTCCAGTTAAAGGCTTTTTATCTAGCCTGCATTTAAATGATGAAGTGATGGTGACGACATCAAAAGATATCTTAGAGATGTTAGGAAGTGAACATTCCCCCGCAAACTCATTAGTTGCACTAGGTTATGCAAGTTGGGAACCTGGCCAACTTGAACGGGAAATTATGGAAAATAGCTGGCTAACTGTCGAAGCGTCTCCTCAGCTTATTTTTGACACACCAATTCATGAACGCTGGACCGCAGCAGCTAAATTAATTGGTATTGATATTCATACAATTTCAATGCAAGCGGGGCATGCTTAATGTCTGGAAGAACATTGTTAGCCTTTGATTTTGGAACCAAAAGTATCGGTGTAGCGGTTGGGCAAGAAATTACAGGTACTGCACGGCCATTAACCTCACTAAAAGCCAGTGACGGCCGTCCTGATTGGCAACAAATCGAAAAGTTACTTAAAGAATGGCAACCTCAGTTGGTTATTGTCGGCCTTCCCCTTAATATGGATGGTACCGAGCAACTTGTTACAAGCCAAGCCCGTAATTTTGCAAATCGGATTCATGGCCGTTTTGGTGTTAAAGTCGAATTACACGATGAACGTCTTTCCACTGTTGAAGCAAAAGCTGGCCTTTTTGAACAAGGTGGTTATCGAGCACTAAGTAAAGGCAAAGTGGATTCAGCCTCTGCTGTGGTGATCCTTGAAAGCTGGTTTGAGCAACAGATATAAGTATTGCGCCTTTTGCGTGGTTATTTTTAGCTTAACCTCATGCAATGGTGCCGTTCTGATGTAATTTGCTTTACACTATGGTCAACAGTCGCTATTCATGTATGACATGAATAAAATAGTATTGAATAAACCATATTGAATAAAATAATGACCATTCAAAATAATATCTCTGATGTCACCGCGCGTATTGAGCATGCTGCCGCAGAGTGTCAGCGCTCACCACAAGACATTACGCTACTCGCGGTAAGTAAAACAAAACCTTGTGAAGCTATTTTAGAAGCCATTGAGGCAGGTCAGCGCCAATTTGGTGAAAATTATGTTCAAGAAGGTGTTGAAAAAATTCAATATTTTTCGAACAAAAATGACCTTATTTGGCATTTTATTGGCCCGTTACAGTCAAATAAAAGCCGCCTTGTCGCTGAACATTTTGATTGGTTCCATACCTTAGACAGAGCGAAAATTGCCCAGCGCTTAAATGACCAACGCCCTAGTGAAAAAGCTCCTCTCAATGTGCTAATTCAAATTAATATCAGCGATGAAAACAGTAAATCGGGTATAACGCTAGAAGAAGTGGCAGAGCTCGCTGCACAAGTCGCGACTATGCCCAACCTTGTGTTACGTGGGCTAATGACAATTCCTGCACCTGAAACGGATTATGAGCGCCAATGTGCTGTGTTTCATCAAATGAATGACGCATTTAAGCAATTACAAGCCACTTATCCCACGGTTGACACGCTTTCAATGGGGATGACTGACGACATGCGCGCAGCAATCCATTGCGGTTCAACACTTGTTCGCATAGGAACCGCTATTTTTGGCGCGCGCCAATATCACCAATAAATAGGAGAACAGAATGCAACATCGTAAAATTGCCTTCATCGGCGCCGGAAATATGGCTCACGCCATCATTGCTGGGCTGGTTAACCATGGCTACCCTGCATCGATGATCACAGTGTGTTCTCCTACGCCTGTACGTCGAGAAAAACTGGCTGAACAATATGGCATCATTAGCAGTGATGATAACTTAGCTGCTGTAAAAGCTGCGGATGTGATTGTCCTCGCCGTTAAGCCGCAAATGATGAAAGACGTGTGTGAACCACTGCAAAATGCGGCTAATTTTGATCAAAAATTAATCCTCACCATTGCTGCTGGGATCCCCGCTGAACGCTATAACGATTATTTCGCTCATCCGTTGAATTTAGTACGCATCATGCCAAATACGCCATCATTGGTGGGGAAAGGCGTTAGTGGGCTATTTGCTCAAGGGAAGGTTTCAGAGCAAGACAAACAATTTGCACAAGAACTGATGCAGAGTGTCGGCTCCACGATTTGGTGCCAACAAGAGCAAGAAATCAATAGCATTATTGCCATTACTGGTAGCTCCCCTGCTTATTTCTTTCTATTTATGGAAGCGATGCAACAAAAAGCAGAACAACTCGGTTATGATAAACAGCAAGCTCGAGAGCTCGTTCTTCATGCGATTGAAGGGGCTGTAGAGCTTGCTAAGTCGCAAAACGACACGGCTTTTTCGACTCTACGTGAACAAGTCACCTCTAAAGGCGGTACCACCGCGATGGCTTTAGAGCAATTTTATAATGGAAATCTTCCGCAGATTGTTGCCGATGCAATGCAAAGCGCAATAAATAGAGCTGAAGAAATGGAAAAACTTTTTTAAATTAATCGCGGAATTCACCATGCAGACCTTAGTATTTGTCGTTACGACCCTGATCCAACTGTATATTTTTGTATTACTACTGCGCGTATGGATGCAGTGGGTACGTGCAGATTTTTATAACCCTTTTTCGAAATTTGTCGTTAAAGCAACACAACCTATCGTCGCACCATTGCGCCGAGTCATTCCTTCTTTTGGCGCGATAGATACCGCATCTGTCGTTGTTGCGTTCATTTTAGCTATTGCAGCCATTATCTTTGGTATGTGGGCGACTAACTTGCTCCCAATTTTAGGTGTAAGCATTCTACCTATGGGGCTGATTTTATTATTAACCTATACTGGTAAATTAATTTTTTGGATGATTTTAATCCGTGCAATTTTAAGCTGGGTCAGCCAAGGCCGTAACCCTGTAGACTATTTATTGTACCAATTAACAGAGCCTTTAATGGCGCCAATTCGCCGTATCATCCCTGCGATGGGCGGGTTAGATTTCTCCGCAATGATTGTTATGTTTATTTTAATTGCTCTGAATTATTTGCGTGTTGATATCTCACTGATGATTGACCCATCATTAACTGCAATGATGTATTCCATTGGTATTATGTAAAAACGAGTTTTAAATAATGCAAAAAGTTGTTTTAGCCACCGGTAACCCCGGAAAAGTGAATGAGTTAGCTGACCTACTACGTGATTTTGGGATGGATATCGTCGCACAAACCTCATTAGGTGTTGAATCTGCAGAAGAAACGGGCTTAACCTTTATTGAGAATGCGATCCTAAAAGCGCGCCATGCAGCAGCGCAAACCGGGTTACCCGCAATTGCTGATGATTCAGGAATTTCCGTTGATGCACTTGGTGGCGCGCCGGGGATTTACTCCGCACGTTATGCGGGGGCAGATGCGACCGATGAGCAAAACCTGATAAAATTACTCGAAGCTATGAAAAATGTGCCTGACGACCAACGCCAGGCTCAATTCAACTGCGTTCTAGTCTATTTACGCCATGCAGAAGACCCGACACCATTGGTTTTTCATGGTCGTTGGCACGGTGTCATCACTCATGAACGCAAAGGCCAAGGCGGCTTCGGTTATGACCCAATATTTTATGTTCCTGAATTAGGTTGCACCTCAGCAGAGTTAACTAAAGCAGAAAAACAAGCCGTTTCACATCGTGGAAGAGCACTCACAATGATGTTGGATGCGCTAAAGAATGCTTAAATTACCCCCGCTGAGCCTATATATCCATATCCCTTGGTGTGTGCAAAAGTGCCCTTATTGTGACTTCAACTCACACACACTTAAAGGGGAAATCCCTCAGCAAGAATATGTGGCGCACTTATTGGCCGATTTAGACATCGATGCAAAATTAGTTGCTGGGCGTTCGGTAAAAACCATTTTTATTGGGGGTGGAACGCCCAGTTTATTAAGTGCTGAGTCAATGCAGGCTTTAATGGATGGCGTACGTCAGCGAGTTGATTTAGACCCTCACGCAGAAGTCACCATGGAAGCAAACCCCGGCACTGTTGAAGCTGAGCGTTTCGCAGGTTACCAAGCGGCAGGAATCAACCGTATTTCTATTGGTGTACAAAGTTTCGGTAATGACAAGTTAATCACTTTAGGTCGTATTCATGGTGCTGAGGAAGCGAAACGAGCGGCTCAGTTGGCCACTAATCTTAATTTAAGAAGCTTTAACCTCGATTTAATGCACGGGTTACCTGCGCAAACTCAAGTTGAAGGTTTATCTGACCTGCGCCAAGCCATTGAACTTGCACCTCCGCACCTGTCTTGGTACCAATTAACCATTGAACCCAACACCCAATTTGGCTCACGTCCTCCAGTATTACCCGATGACGATACGCTGTGGGATATTTACACCGAAGGCCATAAATTATTAAGTGCGGCAGGTTATCAGCAATATGAAACATCCGCCTATGCTAAACCTGGTTACCAATGCCAACACAACCTCAATTACTGGCGCTTTGGTGACTATTTAGGCATCGGTTGCGGTGCTCATGGAAAAATTTCTTTTGAAGATGGCCAAATTTTACGAACCGTAAAAACAAAACATCCTCGGGGTTATATGGAAGGCCGATACATGCATCAATCTTATGATGTTGACGCCTCCGATAGGCCATTTGAATATTTCATGAACCGTTTTCGTTTACTTGAAGCCATGCCTCGAAGTGAATTTACCCAATATACAGGGTTACCAGAATCAACAGTTAGAGCGGCTATTGATGAAGCCTTAGCTAAAGGTTATATCATAGAAACTGTGGATGAATGGCAGATCACAGAGCATGGAAAATTGTTTCTCAATTCCCTATTAGAGTTATTTTTAGGTGAAGAATAGCAATTATTCCGTTCATTTATAAATCATTTCGCTTGTAAATTAGATGAAAGCCCACTTCAAATTAAAGTGGGCTTTTTATTTAGAGGTAAAAATGAAATAGACAAGAATAACAATTGAGGTAATACATATTGCCACCATCAATAAGACAGCGGCAGATATCAGTTACAGTGCATTAACTACCGCATTAACTTGTTCAGTTAAGCTGACTAAACCACCACCTGACAAATACCATAAGTCAGATTGCAGGTAAGTAATTTTGCCATCTTTATAAGCTTTGGTTTCTTGAATATTGCTATCTTCAAATACCGTTTTATCCAATTTACCTGCTCCAATCGCTTCGCTACGGTCAACAATCAGGATCACGTCAGGATCCGCTTGAGCAATAGTTTTGGTATCCACTACACGGCGTTTTGCTTTATCTGCACTTTCATCAACAGGTAGTTCAGAACGTTGCGCTTTCACAACGTTGTAAACAACGGCTTGGCTGTTTGGAATTAATTTACCGTCGTTATGCATCAGCACTAATACTTTCTTATTAGAATCAGCCGCTTTTTTCTGAGCGTCTGCAATGACTTTATCTAATTGTACCAACTGCTCATCAACCGCTTTTTGGTTACCATAAAGTTCGCCAATCACACCAATATTGGCTTTCACAGAATCAATATAGTGTTTGCTATCAGAACCTAAATTAATGGTTGGTGCAATTTTTGATAACTCATCATAAGACTTACCTTGACGACCTGTGATCACAATCAGGTCAGGTTTTAATTGCGCGATTTTGGCTAAATCAGGTTGTTTCATTCCACCTGCATTTTCCATTGATGCAGGAATGCTGCCTTTTATATAAGCGGGAGCATTGCCTGTTGGTAGTGCAACAACCTTGTCACCTAAGCCGAGTTTTTGCATTGAGTCATAAACACCGAAATCAAACAGAACCACTTTTTGTGGTTTTTTCATGACTTCAGTTTCACCTGACAGGTGTTTGATCGTCACTTTTTCAACACCTTGTGCTGTCACGGCATTTGGCGTGAAAGTGGTAGATTCAGCGCTGAGAGCGAAAGGCGCAGAGAATGACAACACAGAAACAAGCAGAGCAGGTATGAATTTTTTCATTTAAATGATCCCAATTTAAGTCATTAAGCCAAACCCGCATTGTAAAGTGAGCAGCTTAGATGTCAATCAAATAAGAATCAATTTCATTTTCATTCCCATTAATGGAATTAATATCACACAAATTGATGATGACGATAATATTGATAAATAAAAAAACAGTAATGTACAAAAAATACATTACTGCTCATAAGGTTATTTGATTGAATTAAGTAATGAGACGCGTTGTTGTTCGATTGAGGTCACTTTAGAACAAACTTGTTGGCCAAATTGCTGGAAGCTTTTCTCTTGTTTTTTCCATTCAGATTCAAGCTCTTGTTGTAACCCACCTAAGTTCCCTAACACACCTTGTAGCGCTTTACTGGCGTCACCACCCGATAATAATTGCTTGCGCCCCATTTCGTTGATGCTGTCTTGTAAAATGCCGCCTAAACTTTCATTAACTAGCTCGCGCCCTTTCGTTTCAACGGTTTTCATGGCTTCATGGTGAAAAACATAACCACTAGGGCGAGTCTCAATAATTTGATTGATTTGCCCATTAAGCTCTTTTTCTAATTTTGTTAACCGGTTACGGATATTGCTATCGCTACCAACCACTTTAACGACAACTTTGTCTATCGTTTCCCTTGAGGTTGATAATTTTTTTTCTGATTCTTGTTTTATCCAAGGTAAGTCCTGACGAATAGCGGCTTGGTAACGAATAGCTTGCTGCTTTTGGGCCTCTGTTGCAGCAATATTTTTACCGTTAAGTGTGATATCACCATTTGGCGTAATTTTTAAATCGCCACTCGCACCAATAACTTGCACACTTTCAGGAGTCATAACGATGTCATCCTTTGGTGTTACAGAACAGTTATAATCTGCAGCTTGGCTCGTCGCACAAGCAAGGAGTGAAAATGCAATTAATGTACGGCGTAACATAAAATCTCCTAGTAGAGCATGAATTAAAAAACAGAACGCCCAATTCGTTTCGATAGCAACTCTAAAGCCGCACAGCCGACTAAAGAGTTCCCCGCTGAGTCTAGCTCAGGTGACCAAACCGCGACAGTAAATTGGTTTGGTACTACGCAGACAATCCCCCCGCCAACGCCTGACTTTCCGGGCATTCCTATCCGAAATGCAAACTCACCAGAGCCGTCATACATGCCACAAGTCATCATTAATGCATTGATTTGCCTTGATTGTAGCGGTGTGATGATAGGGTCAATGGAGCAAGATGACATTCCTTGCGATGTTAAATAGGAAAAACATCTCGCTAATTCAACACAGTTCATACTTAGAGAACAATAATGAAAATAAGTTTCGAGAACCGTTAAAACATCATTTTCAAAATTCCCAAAAGATTTCATAAGATAAGCAATGGCTGCATTACGACTGGCGTGTTCCAATTCTGAGCGAGCAACAACCGTGTCATAGCTGATATCAGGTTCGCAAGATAGCTTTCGGACAAACTCCAACATACGCTGTTTAGGTGCGCTTAGGCGTGATTGCAGCATATCCGCAATAACAATGGCTCCCGCATTGATAAACGGGTTTCGTGGGATCCCCTTTTCCATTTCAATTTGAATTAACGAATTAAAGGGTAGCCCTGAGGGTTCTTTGCCTACGCGGCTCCAAATTTCCTCTTCCTCATAACGTGTCATTGCAAGTGTAAGGCTTAATACTTTTGAAATAGATTGGACTGAAAAGCGTTGGTACGCATCCCCTGCGGTAAAAATATCGCCATCGATTGTGGATACCGCAATGCCTAAATGATGGGAAGGCACACAACCTAAAGCAGGAATATAATTTGCAACACAACCTTGCCCAATCAGTGGGCGAACTTGGTCTAGGATATCGTTGAGTAGCTGGTTAGAAAACATGGCGCTCAAAACGTTGACTCCAGATAGTATTTGCAACAGAAAATAAAGGCACCCAATTTTTGGATGCCTCTTCAAGCGACTGAAAAATCAGTTTATTTATTGAGATTTACTCAATAAAATTATTATTCCCACCAAACATCAAAAAGCTCAGAAACGACGACGTCATTCATCCCTTTTGATTTTAGCCAATTTTCAACAATTTGGCGGTGCTCTTCGGTACATTTGCCAATTTTTTGCAGACAAACGATCCCTTCCCAGCTCATATAGCCACTAGCTTCAAACGCTAAACCATTCGGTTCAATCGCTTCTGCAATCAGTTGGTCAACGGTGCTGTCAACTTCCTCAATCGGCGTGCCTTCTTTAAAGCTCCACTTAACGGTAAAGCCTAACTCTTGGAACTCATCCAAGCGTAATTTTTTACGTAAACGACGACTACGTGGTTGTTTAGCCATTATTTGATCCTCTCAAACATTAAATCCCATACACCGTGCCCTAACCGCTGGCCGCGCTTTTCAAATTTTGTTTCTGGTCTTGTTTCCGGACGAGGAACGTAATCACCTGATGGTGATAAGTTTTTATACCCTTCGACACTCGTCATCACTTCAAGCATGTGCTCTGCATAAGGCTCCCAATCCGTTGCCATATGGAAAACACCACCAATAGCTAGTTTGCTGCGAATTTTTTCTGCAAATGGAACTTGCACAATACGACGCTTATTGTGTTTCGCTTTATGCCATGGATCAGGGAAAAATAACTGAACCATTTCAAGGCTACCATTTGGGATCATGCAGTCTAAAACTTCTATTGCATCATGGCACATCACCCGTAAATTAGTGATATTTTCTTCTTTTGCCGATGCTAAACATGCGCCAACACCAGGTGCATGAACTTCAATGCCTAAAAAGTTTTTATCTGCATTTTGAGATGCCATGGTCACCAATGAGGCGCCCATCCCAAAGCCAATTTCCAAAGTCACTGGATTTGAGTTATTGAATACTTTGGCAAAATCAAAAGGCTCATTGATAAAATCGATGCCTTTTTCTGCCCATTCTTTTTCTAATGCGTCTTCCTGACGTTTTGTCAGACGCCCTTGACGGCGGACAAAACTACGGACTCGGCGCATAACCCGCCCATCTTCATTATATTCGGGGGAGATAACATTATTGATCATAATAAAGGTTCTAAAATGAGTGCCCAATTAAGTTAATGTGCCAACAATCAAGTGGATAAGATGATGAATTACCAAACCCATCAAACTATAGCCCTATATGCCCAAGTTGTAGTAACTAACCTTACCCTTGAAACATGGTGGATACCGGAGTTTAGCAAAACTTCCACAAGGATGCAGTTGATAATTCGCTAACTTTACACTAAACAACACAATAGCGGTTTACAGCCCCCTTCGTCTATGTTGCAATTCCTATCATGACTGGAAATATCAATAAAAAATAAAATTATTAATGGAAGCTCAACAATTTTCATCTGCAGTGCTCAACTGGTATCACAAATACGGTCGTAAAACGTTGCCATGGCAACAGGAAAAATCGTCCTACCATGTGTGGTTATCAGAAGTTATGCTGCAACAAACCCAAGTGAGTACTGTAATCCCCTATTTTGAGAAGTTTATTTCTCGCTTTGAGGATGTTACCGCTCTTGCCAACGCACCTCTTGATGAAGTTTTACACTTATGGACAGGGCTCGGCTATTACGCTCGGGCTCGAAACCTCCATAAAGCCGCTCAAGTGGTCGCAACTCAATATGGTGGCTCGTTTCCCACTACATTTGATGAGGTTTTAGCGCTGCCCGGTGTTGGTCGCTCCACTGCTGGGGCAATTTTATCATTATCGCAAAAACAGCATTACCCTATTCTCGATGGTAATGTTAAACGCGTATTAGCTCGCGCTTATGCGGTTGATGGCTGGCCGGGTAAAAAAGAAGTCGAAAACCGTTTGTGGGAAATCAGCACTGATGTCACCCCACAAGTGGGAGTTGAATTTTTTAACCAAGCGATGATGGATTTAGGCGCTATGGTCTGTACTCGCAGTAAACCAAAATGCGAACTATGCCCCCTCAATTTTGGCTGCGTAGCCTATGCCAATCATTCATGGCAAAACTACCCAGGCAAAAAACCTAAGCAGAAAATCCCTGAGAGAAGTGCTTGGTTTTTGATTATGCAGCATGACGATAATGTGTGGCTAGAACAGCGTCCACCATCTGGCATTTGGGGTGGCTTATTTGCCTTCCCACAGTTTGACTCTTTAGAGCAACTTAATGATTATCTGGCCGAATCAGGCTTAGAATATTCTCAATTAGAGCAATTAATTTCTTTCCGCCACACATTTAGCCATTTTCATTTAGATATTATCCCTGTAAAAGTTAACATTCAGGCATTTAATTCTGCCATGGATGAAGGCAAAGGACTCTGGTATAACTTACACCTAGGCGCAACTATCGGCCTTGCAGCCCCAGTTGAAAGTTTACTAAAACAGCTCGCCTTACTACCTGATATTTGAGGAAAAATTAATGAGTAGAACCATTTTTTGTACATTTTTACAACGTGATGCAGATGGGCAAGATTTTCAGCTTTACCCAGGTGAGTTAGGAAAACGTATTTTTAACGAGATTTCAAAAGAGGCGTGGAGTCAGTGGATGACAAAGCAGACCATGCTCATTAATGAAAAGAAGCTCAATACGATGAACCCTGATGATCGTAAAATGTTAGAACAAGAAATGATTAAGTTCTTGTTTGAAGGCCATGACATCCATATTGATGGCTATACACCTGAAAAATAATCTGTTTGTCTACCTACTCAGTAGGTAGACTTTTGCCCCAAGACTGTGAATCGTATGAAAAAACTATTTGCGCTGAGTTTATTGATCCCTCTAATTGTCTCTTGTTCTAGCAAGCAAAAACCTGACTTTAACCCGGATTATGTCAAAGATACTAATGGGTTCAATATCTTAATGGGCCAATTTGCCCACAATATTGAAAATATTTGGGGCATTAAAGAAGTGTTAATTGCTGGTCCAAAAGACTATGTAAAATATACCGATGAGTACCGAACTCGTAGCCATATTAATTTTGATGCAGGGACCATTACTGTAGAGACTATTTCAGCGGTAGAACCTTCACAGTACTTAAAAAAAGCTATTGTCACCACTTTATTAATGGGAGACGACCCCAATTCCATTGACCTCTATTCTGATATCAATGATATTCCCCATAGCAAAGAACCCTTTTTATTTGGTCAAGTGCTCGATAACACTGGTGAAGCTATTCGTTGGGAATGGCGAGCCACAAAGTTTGCTGATTATCTGATAGAAAATAAAATGCAGCGCCGCCAATCTGGTATGAATATTGTTTGGTCCGTAACTATGCAACTAGTACCAAACCATTTAGATAAACGGGCTCATAAATATTTACCTTATATTAAGAAATCCTCGGCCAAATATGGCGTAGATGAGTCCTTAATCCTTGCGATTATGCAAATTGAGTCGAGTTTCAACCCTTATGCGGTTAGCCGTTCTGATGCGCTTGGCTTAATGCAAATTATGCCAAACACAGCTGGTAAAGATGTTTTCCGCTCACAAGGAAAATCCGGTGTTCCTAGCCGTAACTATTTATTTGACCCAGAGAAAAACATTGATACGGGTACGGCTTACTTAGCTATATTGCAAAACAGCTACTTAGGCGATATTCGTAACCAAACCTCACGCCGCTATGCTGTTATTACCGCATATAATGGCGGGGCTGGTAGCGTACTACGCGTCTTCCACAGCGATAAAAAACAAGCCGCACAGCGCATTAACAATTTAGAACCGGGTGAAGTGTATGAAACCTTGTCCACTAAGCACCCAGCTGCTGAGTCACGTAATTACCTCATTAAAGTGAACAAAGCACAGAAAAATTATTTACGTTAAAATTTTTCCAATATTGGATGCCAGCCAAAATCGGATTTAAGGCTGGCATCAGTTATTAACCTTAATGATTTTATGTTTTTTCGATTAAAAACTAGCTAACATGTTGAAAAAAAGCGCATACAGTCAAAAGTTTATTGAAAGCGCCTTGACTCAACCAATGAAATCAGGTTTAATACGCTCCGTTGCCCGGATAGCTCAGTCGGTAGAGCAGGGGATTGAAAATCCCCGTGTCCTTGGTTCG
Source organism: Providencia sp. PROV201 (assembly GCF_028479545.1). Lineage (NCBI taxonomy): Bacteria > Pseudomonadati > Pseudomonadota > Gammaproteobacteria > Enterobacterales > Morganellaceae > Providencia > Providencia sp. PROV201. The sequence continues at coordinate 21,507 of NZ_JAMPNW010000016.1, read as the reverse complement.
ATTCCGAGTCCGGGCACCACTTATTCAAAGAACCCGCCCAAAAGGCGGGTTTTTGCTTTGTATCTCTCTGAAGTCAACACTCGCCCAATTTCAACTAAATTCAACTCGCCCCCCCATATGAACCCCATTGTGCGAGTATAGTTACGGGTAGGATCACCCCGAGTGGTTACAGCCTACTATAAATTAAGTAGGTTTCGATATTGTTTAAAGAAAGCTTTCAAGCCCACCTATTGATAGCGCCTGTGGAGGCTAATTAGTATAAAGCTTTCTCTATCGGAAAATAAAAATACGGTAACGAAGACTAAACATGAAATAATTTATAATTTTAAATATTTAATAATGTTAACTCTCATGAATTTTACCTTTATAAACTTAGGTGTTATTGCGTCAAGAACCGGGCCAAAGCTATGATAAAAATCATGCTCCCAAAAATAGGATTTAAATTGATATCTTCTATTCCAATTTTTGTCTGATTGTATAGTTACCCTTAATATATTCCCTAATTCATTCAATGATGAAATAGTTACTTTTATTTCCGACTTATTTTTAGCAATTGCATATACAATCCCTATCTTAGGATATAAGTCATAGTTGATACACTCATAGAAATTACTTTCATTTAAAACCCTGATCACTCTACTAATTGGCAAAATCATAATAATCCTAAAATGATGCTATATCATATAGCATCACATATTATATATTTATATGACTAATGATTGTGTGAATAATTTTTGTATCTATATCCTTGAGACCTCATGCACTCAGCAATAAGTTCAGGCCTATCAGTATAGCTCACGAGTGCAATACCGATATCGTATTTACATTTTGACAATACATTTTGAGTGTCATCATAATTAACACCTTCTTTATACCTCCCAGGACCTATTGCACACCCATATAGTATAAATATAGAAAGCGTCACAATGATTTTTAGATTATTTTTTATCATGTTATTTAAAATGAATAAGTTATTCCAATCATATTTATTAATCCATACTTCTGTTTAACTATTGGGCTATTTACTGAATCACCTAATAGATAATACCCACCAGATTTCAGGTTCAAATATAAATCATCAAACAATTTGTAGTTAACTCCAAACAGTACACCTACATCCTTAAACCCACTATTAGGCGTATAAGGTAAATAGCTTGTTTTCATTGATTGCTCTTCGGTAACACCAAAGTAAGCTTGATTATAATTTTTATTCACATATCTAATAGAAACATTTGAATCAATCGACCACTCATTATTTAATTCAAAATTAGAATTAATACCGAATTCATATCGTGTTGCATTATCGATTTTTTTCCCGCCATAATTTCTATGCCCAATAGCCGTTAAAGAGTTTATATAGAGAGAATGCTCGTTTATAGCATAGCTAATCTCTAAGCCTGCTGCAACAGCTCCTTTTAGATCCCCCATGCCTTTTAGATCAGTATTTTTATTTCCAGAAAACCCTATTTCCTCTTTTCTACCTTGCAAGTAAGTTCCAATAACCCCAACATTAATACTGTCATATATATTATATTGCCATTTAGCCCCCTCTGTTCCAATACTGAATATCCCATAGTCATCAGTTAATTCAGTGTATTGAATCATAGCATCTGGAGTTAGTATATATTTTTTAGCCCCCTCATAAGGAGTTACCACTCCAGCACCTACTCCTATTTTTAATTCACTAGCAGATATGCAAGCACAGAAAAACATCCCAGTAATAGGAAATATATAATTACGGTTCATTAATATCCTTTTTTTAATGCTTATTGAAGTTGACTAATTAAAGACATTCTTGATTTTTCAACATATAAACCCAAACCATCTTTATCGTAAAATGCTTTTTCATTTCCATTCCTGAGAGATTCAAGTTTATCTTTAAGACCAAATCGCTCACCTTTACTGGCTACAAATATATCGACTTCTTGGTTAGCCAACACATAATAACTATATTGTAAATCTTCTATTATTTCAGGGTAATTTAGATTGTTGACCAAGTAATACCCCGGGGTAGCTAAACTATCTGCATATATCAATTTATCTCCATTATTTAATTTAACGCGCCAAGAGTTAGAACCAGGTAAGTGGCCTGGTGTAAATAAAGAAGTGAATACAACACCACCTAACTCAATTTCTTCTCTGTCATTTATGTAAATATCAACATCAACAGGAGGAAATAATAATTTATCACCTAATGCAAAATCCTCAGCGCCACCCAATATTAATTGAGCTGCATTGATTCTATTAGAAACAACCTTGGCCCCACTAACTTTTTTTAAATATGCAATTCCACCAGCTTGATCAAGTCTTGCGTGGCTATTCAAAATATACTTAATATCCTTGAATTTAAAACCAAGTTTCTCAATATTATTTTTAATCAATTCCGCACTTTCGTTTAATCCAGCATCTATTAATACATGACCTTTATTTGTTGTTATCAGTATTGAAGTCAGATTATTAGTTCCTACGTACCATACCTGTGGAGCCATCTGAAAAGACTCTATTGGTTTTGCCCATTCTAAAAAAATACTCTTTGGCGGTACTTCAGAGAGCGGCTGTTCAGGATGCAATGCAGCACTCATAGATGCAGGAAAAAGCAAGCCGTGTAAGCCAATCAATGCTATAAATTTTATTTTTTTCATAAAACTCAGGTTCGTTTGTAATTGAGGGTAAATGATAGTATAAACAAAATGAATACTGCTCAATTTAATACAAAGAAAATGAACCTTAATCAATTTGACTTTAATCTTCTAAAAGTTTTATATGCTCTTCTTTTAACATCTAGTACAAAGGAAGCCGCAGCTAAACTCCATATTTCTCCTTCAGCAGTTAGTCATGCACTCAGCAGGTTAAGAGCATCACTTGGCGATCCCCTATTCAAAAGAGAAAATAATAAACAAATTCCAACACCTTTTGCTTTGAGTTTAAAAGAGAAACTTGTTCCATTATTTATATCCCTTAATGATGACCTTTTCACTGAGGCTATAGACGGCTCTAGAACATTTAAGGTTGTTTGTCCCCCAGCTTTAATAGACATTATTACCCCAATACTATCTGAGCAGAGTGAATTAGCTGGTTGTTATATTGAATGCGTAACTTACCAAAGGCGTTCGTGGCGAGATGAAGTTCTAGATGGTTCTATTGATTTGGTGTTCGCTGTTGGAAGTGAACAAAAACCAGTGTCATCCTTAAAATATGAAACAATCGGTGAAAGTAAATTGCTTGTAATATATGGGAAAGATGCAAAACTGGAGTTCAATAATTCCACAGAAATTAGTTTAGAGGAATTAGTTAAATACAAACACGTATATTGTTTACCTTGGTTGCAAGATGAAAATGAATTAGATAGACAACTAAATAGAAGGGGAATGTCTCGTAATATAGGATTTAAATGCCCTGAATACTCACAAGTGATCCCTGCATTGAATAATAGCTCAATGCTTGCAATTGTTCCTGAGCCCTGGCTTCGTAACAGTGGTCTCAAAAATACAGTAAATATTCGAAACCTGCCTGACGATTTGGCATTGGGTCGGTTGTTCATAATGTATCGAAAATCAATGCAACCCTGGAAAAAAAAGATAGTGGCAATACTTAAATCAAAAGCTGGTCAGTATTATGAATAAAACAAGTGGCCTAGCCATGATTTTTCTTATCATCAATCTCCCACAACCATAAAAGTGAATAAAAATGACTGAGCGAAACGCTCTTCATCACAAATTACTTGTGCGAAGAAGATAGCTTGTGCGGATAAAATTAAAAAGTAATGACGCCTTATCATCTGTTTATCCGCTGATTTAAAATACCAATTAACCCGCTATTTACCTCTCACCTTGAGTATCAACCAATAAGCGCTGGTTAATATATTCAATCGTCTCATCTATAGTCATGATTTTATTCACAATGTTAGTAATTCCTTGCCCGATAATGACCTCAGCTTGGCGCAAGTTAAACAACTTACCGTTTGGAATTGAAGATTCACGGATCCCTCGGTTTATTTCTTGGTAAGCAAGGGGCATCCATGGGTAACGATAGCAAACCTCTTGATTATGGCTGAAATCTTGATGATTACTGTTGCCCCCCAATAAAATGAGGTGATCCATTACTATTGGTGAATAAAGCCAACGATAAAATTGTTCTGCATAATGGTTTTTTTGGCTGTAGCGAGAAACACCTAATGCCCCACCGCCCAATTGAGGAATACCCCCAGGCACAGAAGCAAAACCAATTTTAGGGAAAATATCACTATGAGCGACATCGTTAAACAGGTTCATATAAGCAATCAACATAGCAAGTTTTCCTTGCTCAAATTGCTCAACGGATTCACTCCACCATTTATTATGAATATTTTCTGTAATAGAAACTTGATGAAGATATTCACTTAATACCTGACCTGCTAATGGCATTTCTAATCTAGGAATATGGCCATGACTTATTAACCGTCCACCTGCTGCGTAATATCTTAATAAATACTCAGTGGCAATTAACCCAGCGCTGCCTAACGTCGTTGATGCACCAAAAGGCCGTAAAAACTCCCCTTCTTCATGTAGCTCTGTGAAAAATTGAGTTACCTGGTCGTATTCAGTAAAAGAAATGGGAACGGTTAGCTCTTGTCCCGTTTTTTCGTAATACATTCTTCTTAAAATAGGATCTTCGAAGAGATCTTTACGATAAAATAACATTTGTGCACTGGCATCGAATGGCATGGCATATGCTGTATCATTCACCAAACTAAATTTTTGCTGTGTCGGTAAAGAAAAGTTACTTAATAAATCCGTTACTCCATTTCCTATTTTATCCAATGGTTGTAGGATGCGTTCCGCAAACCAAGGAAAACAGGCCATATCAATACGTAGTAAATCATAATAAGGGTGTAAATGGAGCTGCCCTAATATTTGGTAAACTTCATCATAAGGATAAACAGCTAAATTAACCTTAATTCCTGTTTGCCGATAAAAATGTGGTAGTAGTTTTTTAAGTGCGTTTGTTGAAGGGCTGGGTAAAGTGAGTAAATTTAAGGTTTGATCGGATTCATTGTCAGTAATTATTGCTGGTGTTGCCGTATAAAGGTTGCCACTTTGATTACGAACGTAGACAGTATTCTTCCCCGAAGTTTTCTTTTCGAGATCTTCTCTCATCAGTTCATCGACCACTTCCAATCCTAATTGTGCATAGTTCATAGGAAAACAATGCAACCCTTTTAGTATCGGAGGAATGTTGCCACTTAAAGCAAAAATTGCAGGGCAATCGCCTTCACTTCCAAAAAAACTTGCCTGGGTTAAAAAACTGGCTTTTTCAATATCTTCAGCAACAAATAAATCAGGTATTTGCTCCTCAGAGAAAAAACCAAAAGCCGCCTTATAAGATTCATCATTAGAAGCACGAATAATAATAAATTTTTTATTCGGGGCCTTCTGTTTAAGGTTATTTTGTAACTCACTGACAAAGGTGGCGTGCTCTAAATCGCCATGATCATCACTAAAAATACCCACTAACTGGCTTCGACTTGCCGCAATTTGTTGGCAAATGGCATCAGCTGCCTGAGAGTAATCCAATGTGAAAAAGTGGTAAGCATTTGCAGGCTGACGATAAATAAAAATAATTTGAGAAGCGGTTAATTTTAAGGTGTCAAAATAGATGGTAGCATCCTGCAAACAACTGACTGCCACAACTTGCTTATAACCGCCAGCTGCAATTTTTTGTAATGCATCAAGTTCTGTCGTTTCCAGATCATCCGTCAAAAATAGATCATAAGTTATCTCAGGATACTGGGCCATCGATTGCCTAAATGAATTAAAAAATATTGCATACTTATCAGACACTAATTGCGGTAAAAGTATTGCTACCTTCTGGCTCTTATTGGTTCTCAATAATTGAGCTTGTGTATTTAACTGATATCCCATTTGCTTGGCAGCTTTATAGACTGCTTCAATTTTCTCAACACTCACATTTCCCCGCTTATTCAATACATTAGAAACGGTCCCATGAGAAACACCTGCTAATTTTGCGATATCTTTGATTGTTGCCATTTGTCTTTTTCACCTTGATTGTTGCTACCAATAGCATACCTGAATTATTCATCGCGACTACCTATAATTGTTTTGAACGTTCCATAGAAAATTAGTTTACAAAACAATCTAACAACATAGATATTGCAGTTTTTACCCATTTCTTAGCCCATCAAAACAAAAATCAATTAAATCAATAATATGAAAAATATTTTTTGAATGAGATCACTGAACAAAGTAACAACTATTGGCAAAGCAAACCCTCGATATTATTATTGGAACGTTCAAATTAGCTTGTTTTTTGTTTGAACATCAACATCAGGGATCAAAAAACCCAAAATAAAACAATAAAATACAGGTAATTATTATGAAACTTCACTTTTTAGGCACCGCGGCTTCTGAAGGTATACCAAATCCTTTTTGCCGTTGTGAGCACTGCCAGAAAGCAAGAGAACTTGGGGGAAAAGATATTAGAACCCATTCTTCCGCGATTGTGGATGATCTTATGCTGATCGATGTTTCCCCGACATTTAGCTATCAGCTAATGCGTGATGGAATGGACGCAACTAAGTTTGAAAGTTTACTATTTACCCATACCCACCCTGACCATTTTAATGTCGGCGATTTATTCAGCCGCATGGAAGGTTATGGTTTTGAAATTCACCATCCATTACATATTTTCGGTAATGACCGAGCAATTAATGGCTGCCTTGATGTTCTGCCTGGCTACAGCAAAGAGCGTTTCGATTTCCACTGCTTAATCCCTTTTGTCACCGTCGAAAGAAATGGTTATAAAATTACGCCATTACTCGCAAATCATGCTAAATGGGAATTGTGCTACGTCTATCACATTGAAAAGGATGGGAAAACTATTTTTTATGGACATGATTCAGGTTGGTTCCCTGAATTAACATGGAAATGGCTAGAAAATAAACAGCTTGATATTGTCGTATTTGAATGCACTTACGGACTCAATGGGAAAAATCGTACAGATAACCACATGAGCCTAGAAACCGTATTTGCCGCTAAAGAAAAACTACAACAACAAGGTTGCCTGCATTCAGAAACTCAAATTGCTGTTTCACATATTTCCCATAGTGGCAAATTACTTCATAGTGAATTAGAAGCGGTTTGTGCGCCTTATAATATCCGCGTTGCTTATGACGGATTAACGCTAGAAGCACATTAAGAGGAAAACTAATCATGGATATGAAAATAACCTCTCGCTTACTGATTATGATGTTTGTGCAATATTTCATGCAAGGCGCATGGAATATGACCATGGGACTTGTGTTAAGTACTTATGGGATGGCAAATATTATTGGTAATGCTTACGCTTTATTAGGCGTGGCAACCATTATTTCTCCTTTATTTATTGGTATGGTTGCAGACCGCTTCTTTGCCTCACAAAAGGTAATGGGAACACTGCATTTAATTAATGCGGTCGTTATTCTATGTGTTCCTCAATTTATTGAGGCACAAAATAGCGGTATGACCCTGTTTATGATTTTTATTATTGGACTACTGTTTTATCCAACAACTGCACTCTCTAATAGCATCAGCTTCTCTCATATCAATGGCGTGAAATATTTCCCTATTATTCGTGTATTCGGTACATTTGGTTTTATGGCTATCGGATTTATATTAGGGGAAATGGGCTTCTCGGGTAGTACCATGACTTGGTATATTGCATCCGCTGTTGCTGTATTACTGGGTTTCTACTGCTTTACTTTGCCAAATACACCACCAAGAGCGAAAGGTAAGCCTTTCTCCGCTAGAGATATTTTATGCTTAGATGCACTTTCATTATTTAAAGACCGCTATTTCGTTATCTTAATGTTTAGCATCTTTGTATTAATGATACCCAAAACAGCTTACTCCGCTTATATTCCTGTATTTATTAAAACACTTGGATTCGATAATGCGGCATCTATCATGCAAATTGGTATTGCATGTGAAGTCCTGTTTATGTTCGTTCTGTCCTTCTTCTTAATGAAGTTCGGTTTCAAAATTACCTTACTTCTTGGCGCGGTGAGTTGGATTATTCGCTCAATATTATTCTCCTATGCTGCGGTAGATTCCGGTTTTTACTTCATTATTATCGGATTGATGCTTCAAGGATTATGCTGGGACTTCTTCTTTACTGCCGGTGATATCTATGTTGACCGTAAAGCAAAACCAGAGATACGAGCACAAGCTCAAGGTTTACGCTTTATTGTTTCAAATGGCTTCGGTTTGCTATTTGCTTCAACAATTTGTGGTGAAATCTTTAATTCAACTGTCACAGAGACGGGTAGCGCGGCATTACCACAATGGGAAACATTCTGGCATTACCCAGCTATCGTCGCCGCTGTTGTCACTGTTTTCTTTATCTTCTTCTTTAAAGATGATGTGTCTAAAAAGAAAAATAACGAAGGTGAAAAAGCAGTAAGTAACGTTGCTATACCCAAATAATTCGAGTTGCAGGTAGGCGACAAGCGAAGATAGACGGGGAATAGAGATAAACTATGTGGCTCGGCTAGCTGAGTGTAGTCAACACCGCTGCAACTTGAGGGGTTACGAGTATACACAGTAAAAACCAAGGAAAGAGTAAGCCTACGTCAGGAGCAAGCCATGGATTTATTTATACAGTTTGTTGACACCATTGGCCCTTTATCACTATCAAGTATCGCTAAACTACTGGCCGCCTTTGTTTTAGGCGGCTTAATTGGATTAGAACGTGAATCAAAGGGAAAACCTGTTGGTTTTAAAACTTGTGTCATTATCGCCGTTGCCAGCTGTTTATTAACTATCGTTTCTATTCAGTCAGCGGAGTATTACGCCAATATCTCTGACAATATACGTAGCGACCCGATGAGATTAGCTGCACAAATAATTAGTGGAGTGGGATTTCTAGGCGCTGGAGTTATATTACATCGTCGCGATGATGCAATCTCAGGTTTAACAACAGCAGCCATAGTTTGGGCATCAGCCGGTGTTGGAATAGCCTGTGGCTCAGGGTTTTACTGGCATGCTGTCATCGTTACAGTTCTTTTTTTCTTAGCAATACAGCTCAGCCCGCAAGTTGCGTTATTTCAGATGAAAAATCAAAAATTAGGAAAAATAAAAGTTCGTATGTTATTTACTCATGAAAAGGGGGTTCCCTTACTTATTGAGTACCTAAAAAGTCACAAAGACTTAATTGAGAATCTCACCATCAGAGATATCAAGAAAGAGCGCGTCGAGGTAAATTTAAAGTTATTAGTACGCCAAAAAATCACTTTACCTGAATTTTACTGTTCCTTAAAACAGTTAGATTATGTGCATTCTGTTTCTCTAGATCACTAACCCTCTTCTTTTCAAGGTGCTATCTTTTCATATGAGCTTAAATAACCTGCTTACATTCGCAGGTTATTTACCTATAAATTACCTTTCCCACTATAAATTCCGTAAATCCTCTGGAATATTCTTTTTCAAAATGCGCCAGAAGTCCTCTGCGGTTTTATTTAGTCGTGTATCCATGCGATAGATGTACGCTTGGATAGGTATTGTTAATTCAGGCGTATCCAAACAAACCAGTTTTTTTTCTTTCAATTCATTCACTACGGAATAAATGGGTAACCATGCAATGCCATGGCCATCCAAAGCCATATTTTTTAGTAACTCACTCATTGATGACATAAAAAGTGTTTTCGAATTGATCGCACCAAACTCACTTAACCGACGATTAACTAACCTTCCCATATATGAAGCACTGGTGTAATTCAGCAACGGCACTTGAGGTTGATAGATATCAAATAGCGGCTTACCATGCTCATCCGCTGCACAAATTGGATATAATTCAGATTCAAATACATTCAATGAGGAAAATGGAGATTGCATTAAATCCTCATCATAAAATGAGATAATAAAATCACTTTTTCCTTCTCTCAATGCGTTCACAACTTGTACCACATCAATGGCTTCAACATGGTAAACAAACTCCTCACCGTAACCAGACAGCCCATGAACCAATTTAGGCAGTAATGTCAGTGACAACGAATGAGCGGCGGCAATTTTAATATTCGGTAGGCTCAATACATTGTGACCGGATAGTTCATTTAAGTTACATTCCAGTTGTTGTAATAAACTACGCGCTTGAGAATGAAAAATTTTGCCCTCTTCAGACAACTGTAAAGGGGAAGTCGTTCTATCAAATAATTCAACGCCAATGGCTTCCTCTAAAGCTTTAATACGACGGCTAAATGCGGGCTGAGAAATACTCCGCTGTTCTGCTGCATGAGAAAAATGTCGACATGATTCTAGAGTTAAAAAATCATATAGCCATTTTGTTTCTATATTTTTCATCTTATTAAGCCTTAAATTGACTTGCTGTTAAAATATAAAAAACTAAAAGTATTTTTATTGATATTTTGAGTTAATGACTAGTTAAATAACAAAGCTAAATTTGTAATAGCGTTATTTGTATTATGCATAGCCCTACCATTTAAAACATTAACAAAAATCAAAAATAATTTTCATTTAATTTATTTAATTCATAAAACCTAGTCTATTCAGGCCTTCAGAGCAATTTATAAAAATATTTTTATTTTGAATAAAAGTTCTTAATGCGTATCTTGCATCAAACCATACTTACTTGCATTTCTCATCCAAGACAAACATTGATAAATATTAACCACAAGTTAAGCAGCAATAAGTAAGTTAATAATCACTTGAATATTAACCAATATGTTAAATAAATGAAGAAAGATAAGCATTTATTGATTTTTATTTTATAAAAAGGCTAATGAAATGCAGGGGTATTAAAATGAAAGGTTTAATTGGTGTATTAGGTGGTATGGGGCCTGCCGCTACTGTTGATTTATTTAATAAATTTGTAAGCTATACCGTAGCAAATAGAGACCAAGAGCATATCCCTTTAATTATATCATCTATTCCTGATATACCAGATCGAACAGAAGCGCTATTAAACCATGGTGAATCACCTTTACCTTTAATGACTGACTATTTAAAGAAACTAGAAAGTGCCGGGGCCGAATGTATTGTTATACCTTGTAATACAGCACATTTTTGGTTTAGTGAACTAAAAAAAGCTTGCCATGTCGACATGCTAAGCATTGTTGAAACGACAATGAAAGAAGTACTAGCAACCAAGAAAAAAAATATCGGATTACTTGCAACAAATGCCACTATGTATATGGGACTATATCAAAAAAACATAGAGAATAAACATTTAAACTGCATTACTCCTGATAAAAAAAGCCAAGAAAATGTAATGGAAAGCATTTATTTATTAAAATCAGGAAATAAAAAAATTGCTGAATCCATTATGAAACAGCAAGCTGAAATTTTATTTTCCCGAGGTGCCGAAATTATTGTACTTGGCTGCACCGAGGTTCCCGTCATTCTTGAAAATGAAATTAATAGTTATCCAGATAAATATATTGACTCAACCAGCTCATTAGTCAGAGCAAGTATTCACTGGTATGAAAACAGAGTCGGAAAACAAAATTTAATGATAAATAAAAATATTTAACTTATATCAACTATCAAAAATTAATTTTTTAATATTACTAATGACAATATATTGTCTATTGGAGACGATTATGGTTTGGCTAGAAATCATTGTTGTATTAGGTGCAATATTCTTTGGTATACGCATGGGCGGAATAGGTATAGGACTCTGCGGTGGGTTAGGATTAGCGGTATTAACTATCGGATTTGGTTTACCTATAGGTTCACCACCTGTTGATGTTATTCTGATTATTATGACGGTTGTGGTAGCAGCATCTGCATTACAAGCTGCGGGCGGGATGGATTATCTAGTCCGCCTAGCCAGTAAATTTATGCGTAAAAATCCTAAGTATCTAAACATTATAGCGCCAATCACCACTTGGGTGATGACTATCATGGCTGGTACAGGTTTCATTGTGTTTTCTATGCTGCCTGTGATAGCAGAAATTGCGAAAGATTCGGGTATCCGACCATCTAGAACATTAGCAGGCTCAGTGGTTGCCTCACAAATTGCTATTTCGGGCTCTCCAATCAGTGCAGCAATGGCAGCGATGTTGACAATCATGGAAGGTAATGGCATCACTTTTATCGTTGTCATGTCAGTATGTTTACCCGCCTCTTTTGTTGCTGCCATGGTTGCCGCTTTTATTGCATCACGTCAAGGCTGCGAACTTGAAAACGATGAGGTCTATTTAGAACGTTTACAAAAAGGCTTAGTTCATAAATACGAAGAGAAAAAAGGCGAGAGCACAACGAGAGAAAAATTCTCTGTTGTTCTATTCATTATTGCCACGATTGCTATCGTGATCCTCGCTGCATTCCCACAATTACGTCCTGGTTTTGATATCGGTAAGCCGATGGGAACACGAGATATCATCATCATTTGTATGCTAAGTGCAGCATGTTTGATGGTGGTTTTCTGTAAAACATCACCTGATTCTATTGTATTAGCACCAACATTCCGCTCAGGAATGAGTTCTCTTGCAGTGATCCTCGGAATTGTGACATTAGGTACCACTTTTGTTGATGCCCATATGGACCAAATCAAGGCCATCGCGGGAGATGTATTATCTGCATATCCTATTTTATTGGCTTTAGTTCTGTTTTTGACCTGTGCCTTGTTATATTCACAAGGTGCCACAACACCGTTAATAATTCCATTAGCCATTGCCTTAGATGTCCCGACATGGGCAATTTTGGCCTCTTTTGTCGCCGTCACCGGGGTATTTGTCTTACCCACTTACCCAACATCATTAGCTGCCATTGAATTCGACTCTACAGGGTCTACTCGAGTCGGAAAATATATTTTAAATCATCCCTTTATGTTACCAGGGCTAGGTGGAATTATTGCCGGTGTCGCCTTCGGCTTTATCATTGCACCAATGATTGTCTAGCACTAGGGTGTGAATCTCCCTCACACCCTTTACGCTGTAATAAAATGATTTTATTGACAAAATGAAGTTAAACTTTGGCTCTATTTAGCTTTATACTTTGTTTAATTGGTAAAATACAATTACGAGGTATAAAGCTATTTTTTTTCATACCTATAGGTATATCTGCAAAAAATATTATGACAGCGTATCAAAATGACTCATTACTCTATTTAATTTTTTAAATTAAATTTTATAAATTAAAAATAATGGCCTATTAGCCATTCAATATCTCTTTATTAAATGTAGTTTAAATTTGTTTTCATTCAAAAGTGTGAGCTGAAATGTTTTTGCATGAATTATCCGCTTCTGAAAATAGTTAAAATAATTATACTCGGCTTCATATTCATTTCTAAAAAAACAAAATAAGGAATGAATTAAGATTTTTATCATGATTTTCATCATGTTACAGAGTCAGTTTCGGCAGTCTCATTTCCCAATGAAAGTACTCAATTAAGTGACTAAAATTAGGGCTTGAATCACAAATTTTAGTTTTTAAGATACTTACTTTCAAAAATGACGACGTCGTCATATTAAAAAAAATTTATTTTATCTATAACATTAAATAACCATTTTTCTTACATACATACATTGTTCATAGTTAAGCGTTAAAAAACTAAAGCAAATGCGTTATAAAAAAACGCTTAATGTTGACGTCAACATTAGGGTTAACAACTAGAAAGAGGTCTTAGAACATGAGTAACCTACCTGAAAAAATGAAAGCGGTTGTTTGTCATGGTCCACATGATTATCGCTTTGAAAACATTAAAAGGCCGGCACCAGGATTTAGAGAAGTTGTCATTAAAGTTGATGGATGTGGGATCTGTGCTGGCGACTGCAAAGCCAATGATGGCGCTCAGATGTTCTGGGGAGATGATCCATGGATAAAAGCCCCCGTTGTTCCTGGCCATGAATTTTACGGACGTGTTGCTGAACTTGGTGAAGGTTCTGCTGAAAAATTTAAATTAAAAATAGGCGACCGGATCTTAGCTGAACAAATTGTCCCATGTTGGGAATGCCGTTTCTGTAAATCAGGCAAATACTGGATGTGTGAAACTCATGATATTTACGGTTTCCAAAAAGAAGTTGCCGACGGTGGTATGGCTGAATATATGCGTTTTTCAGAACGCGCCATTATCCATAAAATCCCTGATGAACTGTCTGATAAAGATGCCGCATTAATTGAACCAATGGCTTGTGCTATCCACACTGTACGCCGTGGTGATATCGATTTAAATGACGTCGTCGTCATTGCTGGTGCAGGCCCACTAGGGCTGTGTATGATCCAAGTCGCCAAATTAAAAACACCGAAAAAACTGGTTGTCATTGATGCGATTGATGAACGCCTTGAATTAGCAAAAAAATTTGGTGCAGATGTCGTTATCAACCCACTGAAAGAAGATGCCATTAAGCTAGTCAAAGATATAACGGAAGGCTATGGCTGTGACGTTTATATTGAAGCAACGGGCGCGCCTATTGGTGTCACTCAAGGGCTAGAAATGATCCGCAAACTTGGCCGTTTCGTGGAATTCAGCGTATTTGGTAAAGAAACAACGGTTGACTGGTCAATCATAGGTGACCGCAAAGAACTCGATATCCGCGGAGCTCACTTAGGGCCATATAGTTATGAAGTCGCTATTGACCTATTTAGCCGTGGCTTAGTTAGCGCTGATGATATCGTTACTCACTTCTATTCCATTGATGATTGGGAAGAAGCCTTTGTCATGGCGAAATCGGCAGACTCAATTAAAGTCGTCATCAAGCCATAAGCATGTTTTAACTGGTAGTAATAATTGATAATTCAAATAAACACTAAATAAGTAAAAACCCTACATATAATTAAACGCTCTTTTAGGAGAACATCTTATGCTGAGTAAATTTAAAAAGTTAGCTGTAGTTGCAAGTGTACTGACTTTAGGTATGACATTTAACGCTACCGCTAAGCCAGTTTCAGTGGGCATGTCATTTCAAGAATTAAACAATGAATATTTTGTCACCATGAAAGAAGCCTTAGAGAGCGCAACGGGTGATATGGGCGCACAACTATACATTTCTGATGCGGCTCATGATGTATCAAAACAGACCAGTGATATCGAAGATATGTTACAGAAAAAAATCGATATTCTGTTAATTAACCCGGCAGATAGCGTGGGTGCTGAAACGGCTGTACTGGCAGCGAAAAAAGCGGGAGTTGTAGTTATCGCCATTGATGCCCAAGCAAATGGCCCAATTGACTCTTTCGTTGGTTCTAAAAACTATGATGCTGGCTTAATGGCTGGTAAACGTTTAGGTGAAGCATTAGGCGGCAAAGGCGAAGTGGCAATTTTAGATGGTATCCCTGTTGTGCCAATTCTTGAGCGCGTTCGCGGCTTTGAAGCGGCGATGAAAGAATACCCGAATATTAAAATCGTAACTAAATTGAACGGTAAACAAGAACGCGATACCGCAATGAACGTGACAGAAAACATGTTGCAAGCAAACCCAACGCTCAATGGGATTTTCAGTGTTAACGATGTCGGTTCTTTAGGTGCGTTAGCTGCGATTGAGTCCTCTGGTCGTGATGTCAAATTGGTGAGTGTTGACGGTTCTCCTGAAGCGGTTGCTGAAATTGCCAAAGGTAACTCGCCATTTATTGCTACTTCGGCGCAATTCCCTCGTGACCAAGTTCGTATTGGTTTAGCTATGGGCTTAGCAAAATACTGGGGTGCCAATGTCCCTAAAGAAGTCCCAATTGATGTTAAATTGATCGACAAAACCAATGCTAAAGACTTTCACTGGTAATCGTTAGTTATCAATAACCAATGTATTGCACCTGTATTTCTGATGTTCGGTGCAATACATTTTCATAAATATTAATTATTAAATGCATATTGGAATAAAAATTCCAAATGGCTTTGTTACCCATTTTTAAGCAGTTGAGAAATATAGGGAAGCAATATGATGCAATTATTAGCATTAAAAGATGTCAGTAAAACTTTCCCTGGGGTTAAGGCGTTAGATAATATTAATCTCTCCCTAGAAAAAGGGGAGGTTCACGCATTATTAGGTGAAAACGGCGCAGGTAAATCAACGCTAATGAAAGTGTTATGTGGAATACATAAACCTGATAGCGGACAAATTCTGATTGAAGGCAAAGAACACACCTTTCATAACTACAGAGATGCAATAAAAGCAGGCGTAGGTATTATTTTCCAAGAATTTTCTCTTATTCCTTATTTAAATGCTTTTGAAAATATATTTTTAAATAGAGAGTTGAAAAATAAGTTTGGTTTATTAGATAGAAAATTAATGCGAAAAAAATCGCAGGAAATCCTAGCTGAACTGGGTGTAAACATTAATATTGATGAGCCCATTAGTCATTTAAGTATTGCAGAACAACAGTTTGTTGAAATCGCAAAAGCACTGTCTTTGGATGCTAAGATTTTAGTGTTAGATGAGCCAACTGCGACATTAACACCCAATGAAGCAAACCATTTATTCGATGTAATGCGCGATTTAAAAGCTAAAGGGGTTGGAATGTTTTTTATTTCCCACCATTTAGAAGAGATTTATGAAATCTGTGACACCATCAGTGTACTACGCGATGGACAATATATAGGGTCGCGTAAGGTCGATGAAACAGATTTAGACGTTATTATCGAAATGATGGTTGGCCGTGAAGTTGAAAATATTTACCCTCATAAACGCCAATTCAACGAGCAAGAAGTCATCTTAGATGCGGAAGTTCAGCGTTTTTCATATAGCCCAACTAACCACCTTCAATTAAAAAAAGGTGAAATTTTAGGGCTTGCTGGATTAGTCGGTTCAGGTCGCACAGAAACTATTCTTGCCATGATTGGTGCTGATAAGGCTTACAAGAAAAAAGTTGTTTTAGAAGGCAAAGAAGTTAAAGTTAAATCAGCTGCGACTGCACTGCAATTAGGTATCGGTTTATTACCAGAAAGCCGAAAAACTCAAGGACTTGTATTGCCGTTTTCCGTTAAAGAAAATATATGGCTAAACAATCACGCTCAAAAATTATTTTTAATTCAAAACAAAAAAGAACTCACTTTATCTATTGATTTAATTTCCCAAGTAAAAGTTAAAACACCAGAGCCTCACACTGCAGTTTCTACTTTAAGCGGTGGAAACCAGCAAAAAGTTGTTATTGCTCGCTGGCTAAATAAACAAGCCAAAATTCTTATTTTCGACGAACCCACTCGAGGTATTGATGTTGGGGCAAAATCAGAAATTTATCAATTAATGCGCTCTCTAACTGAAAAAGGAATTTCCATTATTATGATTTCATCGGAGCTACCAGAAGTTATTGGTGTCAGTGATAGAGTTTTGGTTTTTCGAGATGGTGAAATTGCCGCTGAGTTAACTGGAGACGAAATAAACTCAACTCAGATCATGGTGCATGCGGCCGGCAATATTATATAGGATAACGACTATGTCTAATCAAAGTGCAATTCCATTAACTAAAAATAAATTTAGTTTTTCTAAGCTAACAAAAATACCTGCATTTTTACCACTTGTTGGTTTAATTCTTTTATTTGTCTGCATGTCCATTTTTAATGAACATTTTTTAACTGTAAATAACCTTTCGACAATTGCTCGTCAGGTTTCTATTAATGCCATTATCGCCATAGGTATGACATTTGCTATCTTAACAGGTGGAATTGACTTGTCCGTTGGTGCTGTTATGGCGCTTTCTGGAACCTTGATGGCAGGCTTAATGAAGTATTATGGAATGGACCCTTACGCCGCAATTGCTTTGGGTTTATTATCCGGTGTTGCTTTTGGCTTCATTAATGGAATTTTAGCCGCTTATGGTAAAATGCCACCAATTATTGTCACCTTAGGCGCCATGATTATTGCTAAAGGGCTAGCCTTAATTTATACCGGTGGCTACCCAGTGTCAGGATTACCTCAAGAGTTTGCTTTTTGGGGACGCGAAGAGTTAATGGGAATTCAAGTTCCTATTTTATTAATGCTTGGCCTTTATCTTATTTTCTATGTTGTACTAAATCATGTCTCTTTTGGCCGTTATATTTACGCCATTGGTGGTAATGAAGAAGCTGCACGCCTCAGTGGTATCCGCGTTGAACGTTATAAAATGTTAGTTTACGTCATTAGCGGTTTTACTGCTGCATTCGCTGGGTTAATATTTACCTCTCGAGTAATGAGTGGGCAACCCAATGCAGGGGTAGGCTTTGAGTTAGATGCGATTGCTGCGGTCGTACTCGGTGGCGCCTCAATAGCAGGAGGCCGTGGTATGATCATTGGCACACTCATAGGCGCAATGATCTTAGGTGTACTTAATAACGGTTTAAATTTATTAGGTATTTCACCTTATGTTCAATATATTGTAAAAGGCCTAATTATTTGGGGTGCGACATTAATTAGCTCAATGAAACGCTAAATTAATAGTCCTTCATCGCCATTAAAATAGGCAGGTATCGCTACCTGCCTATTTACATTTTTCATGCTTCAAATTGTATGGATGTCGATTGCACTTACATACAACTCGAATTCTTTAGAGTATATAAAAATCATAACCTACTTTAATTCTAAATATTATTAATAAACAACAAGTTTTCCATCAACAAATATTTGTTTTGTTTTATGATCTTTATGTGAATCTCGCTCTATCTCAGAAAATAATAACTCTGTTGTTAATTCACCAAGATATACCGAATCATGATGTACACCAGAAATAGATAAATGGTAAGTATCTGCATAGGGTGGTAAATCTACAGAGAAATAACGGCAAGAAAGTCCTAGTTCTAAAATAATTTTATACATCCCTGCCGTAATAATTCCATTCAGCCCAACAATATACATATTAGGTGTATAAAGCTCTTGAACTTTCCTTCTTAGATAATCTTCATCATTCTTATTAAACATATAACTGCTGTATAAGACATTAATATTTTTTCTATTTGGAAAGTTTTCATATATACCCGCTAAACGAGACAAACTAATTTCAGAACCTTCTGGCCCTGAAACAATAAGTGTATTTTCACTATTTTGCTGGTTAAGAAACTTTCCTGTTAAAGCGCCAATTTCAAAGTTTTTCAAAAATAATCCTGAATACTTATTCTGATAACCATAAATTGAACGGTCAACAAAAACTAAAGGCACATTATGTTGGTCAATTAATGATAAGTAACTTGGTTGATAGTCTTTATCATCACGAACTGGCGACAGTAGGATCCCACTCGCTTTGTAGCTGACTAACGTTTCGATTGCTGTTTTTTCTGCTTTTTCATCGCTATCTGAATCGAAAATCATGACTTGATAGCCTTTTTCTTTCGCTAAACGTGAGACCGTTTGAATCAGTACGACATAAAAAGGGTTAAATGTACTATCAGTAACCACACCTATTATGCGGCTATTTTTATTTTTCAGATTACGTGCAAAAAGATTTGGCACATAATTGAGTTCTTGCGCTATAGCTAATATTTTATCCCGAGTTTCCTTCTTTACCATCTCAGGATGATTAAATGCCCTAGAGACAGTAATATCCGTTACATTAGCACGTTTAGCTATATCAATTATCGTTGTTGAGCTATCTTGTTTTGTCATAATTATACTAGTCAACCTTTAATGATTACCCAGAAGAATATATTAGTAATCCATTGCACTATTATCAGGGTAGAAAAATGCGATGGTTCATTATACCTTTTTGAGCTTGAAGATAAATCAATTTCAC
The DNA here is from genome assembly GCF_028479545.1 of Providencia sp. PROV201. Lineage (NCBI taxonomy): Bacteria > Pseudomonadati > Pseudomonadota > Gammaproteobacteria > Enterobacterales > Morganellaceae > Providencia > Providencia sp. PROV201. The sequence continues at coordinate 1,882 of NZ_JAMPNW010000016.1, read as the reverse complement.
TTTCTTTAAGAAGAATAAGTGACTGATAATTCAAAATAGTGACATACAGCATAAATTATAAAAATTTAATTAATAATCTGATATTTGAAATTTATTTCAAATGACATTTAACTCAATTAATACTGATGAGATCAATCCTAAAGCGACAAAGATGACAACACTTGAAAATAGCATTTGAATGGTTTTATTAGAAATATAATGTGTTATTAACCGACCAATTAATAATCCAATGACACATGAAACAATAAAAACAACACTAATTTCTCTAGGATATTGGAACCCATTCCAGACATTAATGAAAATACTAATACTACCAATACAGAAAATAACCATTAACGATGTTGCAATAATGCTCTTCATATTCAAATTAGTGAACTTTCGCAATGCAGGAACAATAATAAAACCACCACCGACACCTAGCATACCAGTAAGTAACCCTGTAATGACACCAATCCCCCCAAAGATTAACGCTGTTTTAGTGTTCCAAATAAATTTCCCAGTTTCAGTATTAATTAAACAATGTGCATCATTTTGCTCATCAACCCTATTGAAAAATATACGCCCCCCGACATAAAGCATAACAAGGCTAAAAATAAGCGTTAACCAAACTGGAGGAACAATATGGGCAAGATAAATACCATACTTGGCAGAAGGAATACTCAGTAGTGCTATCCAAATAGCCGCTTTATAGCGAATATTCTTTTTTATAAGCCCTTGAATAACACTAATAAAAGCCGCTATTGTAATAGCTAAAAGCCCGACAGGTGCAGCTAATGCTACACTCCAATCTTGGCTTGCCATTAAAGCAGGAACAGCAAGAATTCCCCCGCCAGCTCCCGTCAAACCTAGTAGACAGCCTATCAATAACCCTTCTAATATCAGTATTAACATTATGAATGTCTTATCATTATTATTAAATATATTCGCTGAATATTAACGCTTACTGAGCGTTTTTTCCAATTCCATTAGTACCTTATTAAATGGCATTTCTCCTGCAATAATATCGATTAACCGAGTATCTTGAAAAACCGCAATTGTCGGCACTGATTTTATACCATATTGAGGTGCCAAAGTAGGAGATTGAGCAATATCAACAATGCCAAAAATGATGTTATTTTCTTGAAAATATTCAGAAAGTTTAGTAAAAATAGGTTTCATATTTTTACAAGGCAAGCACCAAGATGCCGAAAAATAAACGACAACCGTCTGATGGCCTTGCGACCCTAAAGGGTAAAGTATATTTGAGAAATTATCACTATCTAGTGATAAGATATTGTGCATTATATGCTGCCTTTTTATCAATTTATCCTGAACTAACATACAGAAACAATATACTAGATAATATACCACTTCTTATCCATTAGTTGATCAATATTAATTAAATATTTCATTATTCTTATTTAAGATAAATAAATTGTTAAAATAGTTTTCAAGCACCATCAACACTTATATTAATCTATATTTTAAACGTTATAGCAATCATATTATTTAGAAAAATATAAATATTTTTATAATTAAGCCATACTCTTCACACTTATTAAAACCTTTAGTTTTTTTATTTAGATTATGGCAGAAAGGCATCTGACGGATCTCAACGAAATCCAACTGCATGAGTATGGCAAGTTCAACTCTTTAGCTCCTTAACATAACATTTTCCAAATGGCTGATCACGGTGCGTAAAGCACGTGGTTTTCCCTTTGTTATTCACATTGGTCAACAAGGAGCCTGCGGCATTACTCGCGAGCTGGTCTGCAAATGGAGAACCCCCTGTGCTAAAGCCGCCACTTTGGCTATCCACCTTGTACTCAGCTTTATTTTTGATATCCCCAAAGCCCAGCGTGCCCGTATCCAACTTGTTCTTTTCAGCGTCCGCAGTGCTGCT
>NZ_JAMPNW010000015.1:0-102163 GCF_028479545.1 Providencia sp. PROV201 | reverse complement strand
TTGAGTGTTTGAGACTGCCTCGGATTAAGATTAACATCTAATTCGGGGCTTTCGTCTTTTTGGCTCTCGCAAGGCTTGAACCAAAATGATCCAAGCACCCGCCGCAATAGTAGCAAAAAAGTACTCTAAACACAGATTTTTTTGCTACTTAATTTTTATTATTCAATTGGTTAACTTGTTTTCTAATTCATTTCTTATAATGAGTTTTATGTCTAATCTTCTAAATAATCATTAATACCATTAGGTAAAACGAGTTGAGCGGCAACTTGGGCTGCAGTCTTCCGGCCTACCAATAATTCAATTAACTTTAATGCAAAGTCAAAAGAAGTGGCGGGTCCTTGGCTAGTTAATAGATTGACACGTTCATCAAAGTAAACTCGGCGATCGACCCATTTATAGGCTGGGATTTTATCTTTCATTGATGGAAAACAAGTCATATTACCTAGCGGAAACAATTGGTGGTATTCAAGTACAAGCGCTGGTGCAGCACAAATAGCGGCTACAATTTTACCATCTAGATGCATACGGCGAACTTTTTCAACAACCAGTGGGCTATCGCGGAATGTTTCTGCGCCAGTCATACCACCGGGTAGCACAATAGCATCAAAAGGCTCATCAGCGACTTGAATCAACGGGGTATCGGCAATAATTTTTAGACCTCGTGAAGCGGTAATGGTTAAAGAGCCATCTTCAGTCACACTCGCTAAGGTCACATTAATGCCTGCTCTAACTAATAAATCAGCGGTAATGGTAAATTCGATTTCTTCACTACCATGAGCGATGCAGATTAGAACGGAAGTCGTCATATTGTTGTTCTCTATTTTTGACTAAATGGTATAGGCGATCGTTTTCAGGTGTACTAATCCCATGAGCTCGTGCTTGTTTAATTAAAAAACCGGTTATGTAGTCAATTTCAGTGCGGCGATTATTGCGGATATCTTGTAACATCGATGAATAGTTATCTGCAGTATTATTGATAATGCTATAGATATATTCTGTTAGTTCAGTTTTATCTGTATGTAACCCTTCAGCTGCCATAACATGGCATATTTCATCAATGATCCGAGATATTTGGGTGGAATGTTGAATTAATTCACCATTCTTACAATTATACTCGACGGTGAGGGGGTTAATGACACAGTTGACGATCAATTTACGCCAACAGGTAGTTAGAATTTGATTATGCCAAGCCACATCAGGTAGAGCTTCATGCAAAATATCCGCAATAGGGTAATAAGCCTGTGCTTGGGAATTAATCGCGCCAATATGTGTGATACCATTGGCAACATGAAAGACTTGGTTATTTTCTTGCCACGCCGCATGTGTTGTCACGCCAGCTAAAATAGGATGACGCAACGGAGTAAGTTCCTCAACCGTACCCATGCCATTATGCAGTAATAAAATGGGGGTATTTTCTGGGATAGTTTTAATCAGAGGCAATAAAGTATCAGAAACTTGCCATGCTTTTAAACAGACAATGATTAACTCGCTACTTTGCAAGTGATTAATATTATTACAAGGAACGAGTTCTCGAAAAGTACGTCCATCGGGTTCATTAACATCGACGAATAAATCAGACTGTGCAACACGTAGCCAACCTTGTACGTCATGCCCTTGCATTGCAAGTGAAGCAAGCCACAGTTTACCTATCGCACCACAACCAATCAGAGTTATTTTCATTGTTTCCCCTTTGAAAATGGGAGTTTAACGTCTTATAAGGTAAGGCGGAAGTGATCTCTTGCCAGTATAACCTTTTACTATACTAAGTTGTAGTTAACGAAACATCATAGGCCCTGATAACTTGAAGTGATGTGAGTAAAAACGTTATCATGCGCACAATCTAAAAATTATCAGTGAGGTTCTGGCTATGCCATCATTTGACATTGTATCTGAAGTGGAAATGAATGAAGTACGTAATGCGGTGGAAAATGCACAGCGTGAGTTAACTAGCCGTTGGGATTTTAAAAATGTCGAAGCCAGTTTTGAGCTAAATGACAAAAATGAATCAGTTAAAATTACTAGCGAATCTGATTTCCAAGTGCTTCAGTTAGTTGATATTTTAAGAGAAAAAATGGCAAAGCGCGGTATTGATGGTGCGGTATTGAATGTGCCTGAAGATATCGTTCATAGTGGAAAAACCTATAGTGTTGAAGTTACGTTCAAGCAAGGTATTGATGCTGCGATTGCTAAAAAAATCGTTAAATTAATCAAAGACAGTAAACTGAAAGTTCAAGCACAAGTTCAAGGCGACCAAGTGCGTGTGACTGGTAAAGCCCGTGATGACTTACAATCGGTTATGGCGCTGGTGCGCGGTGGGAATTTAGGCCAACCTTTCCAATTTAACAACTTCCGCGATTAGTTGTTTATCAAGTAAGCCCGCAATGGCGGGCTAATTTTTACTGATTTATTAATGCTTCGAGTTGATCTCGATTGATGATTTTTCTATCAACTTTAACATAAGCGCTAAATTCCTCATCAACGACAAGCGCTTCCATCACCCCTTCTTGAGCTTGTAATTTTTTCTCAAGAGCTCTTGTATCTCCAATATGGTTGGATAATTCAATACGAATACTGCTGACATAAGGAGGCTGTTGCATAGTCAAGCTAACGACAAACCAGATAATGGTTAAAATTAAACCGCCAATAAAAACGGTACCAGCCCCTTCAAAACTGTACAACCACCCACCGACAATACCACCAATGGCAACACCTAAAAACTGGCTGGTGGAGTAAACTCCCATGGCCGTTCCTTTATAGCCCGCAGGTGCCTCTTTACTGATTAGTGACGGTAAAATGGCTTCCATAATATTGAAAGCAATAAAAAAGAGTTGAGTACCGAGGAAAATCACCCATAAGTGACTACCAGAAAGCCATAAGGTAATTTCAGCTAATGCTAAAACGATAATGCAAAATAAGAAAACCTGTTTCATCTTGCGGTATTTTTCCGCATAAATAATAAAGGGAAGTACTGTTACAAAGGCGATTAACATCGTAACCAAATAGGCTTTCCAATGGTCTTTCGCTAAAAATCCCGAATCGGTCATGATAAGAGGTAGAGCAACAAAACTGGACATCAGTAGGGTATGTAAGCTGAGGATCCCTATATTTAATTTGAGTAACTGTGGGTGCATTAAAACGGCTTTTAAATTACTTTGCACAAATGCAGACTCACGATTTAAGACATGAGTATTAGTATTAGGAACAACAAAAACAGTCACTGCAATAGCACCTACTGCAAGCAGTGCTATTCCCCAAAATAGACCACTTAAACCAATCAAGTTGGTGAGAATTGGACCCAGTACTAGCGCTATAGCAAAAGTTAAACCGAAACTAATACCTAGAAATGCCATGGCTTTAGTCCGATTTTGCTCTCGAGTTAGATCAGAAAGTAGTGCCATGACGGCAGCTGAAATGGCGCCGGCACCTTGTAAAGCACGCCCAATAATAATTCCCCAAATTGAATCGCTTAATGCCGCGACGATACTTCCGATAATGAAAATGAATAACCCAATAATAATTAAAGGCTTTCTACCAATTTTGTCTGACATCAAACCAAAAGGAATTTGGAAAATAGCTTGGCTAAGACCATAGATACCAATAGCGACACCCACTAAGAACTCGCTAGCTCCTTGTAAATGCATTCCATAGCTGGTCAAAATAGGTAATACCATAAACATTCCAAGCATTCGCAAGGAGAAAACAGAACCTAATCCCCAAGTGGATTTAAGCTCTGCGGATGTCATTTTGTTATCATTCATTTTTATTCTTCATATTTCGTGCTGTCGTGGTGTTAGCTCTCTCGGCTACTTAGGTCGCATACGGGTAGCACAACAAATTTGAGTTACGTCGTGGTGACATGTTTGTACTATCAATCTATTAGCATTTTTAATAGTGCATTCAATATCTAGCTTATAAATAGCAAGGGGCTATTTAACCATAAAATAGATTCATAAGGATAGGCAGAATAAGTAAAAGTGAGTTGTAAAAGCAGTTAGAGACAAATAAAAACGGCGGGGAAGACCCGCCGTTTAGACATTGTCATCATCAGTGAACAGATAAGTTATCTGACGAGAGCTATAACAGTATCGCTTGAAACGATAGGATCAACTGACATCATTACACTCAATGAAGTAATCGCTACGATTGAGAAAATGAACAATTTTCTAGCCCAGACTCGGTCGTCATTTTCGGTTTTGAAACCCGAAATTGCCATACCTAGCCACCATAAGCTGACTGCTGCACCTACGATGAGGTACTTATAGCCCGCGTATCCACTGATAGCTAACATCAATGTTGCAACCATAAACGCTAGGATATACAGGAAGATATGTGTCTTCGCGACTGAAATTCCTTTAATAACCGGTAACACTGGAATGTTTGCGGCTTTATAATCCTTAAAACGGAAGATAGCAATGGCATAAGAATGAGGCATCTGCCACAAACTGAATATCAACAATAGGATAAGTGCACCCATATCGAATTCATTTGTAACAGCGCAGTAACCGATAACCGGTGGTGCTGCGCCTGAAAGGCTGCCAATCAGCGTGCCATAAACGGATTTACGTTTCATATATAGGCTATAAATACCTACATAAACAATGAAACCGATAACTGCAAGCAGCATTGCCAGCGCATTGGCTGCTACAAGTAGCAGCACCATACCAGCAATACCTAATGCAGCAGCGTAAATCAGGCTAACTTTCGGATCAATCAGCCCTTTAACTAAAGGGCGATTCTTCGTTCTTTCCATGATACGGTCGATATCACGGTCGATGTAGTTGTTAAAAACACAACCAGAAGCCACGACCAGTGATACACCTAGCAAAGTCGCAACGAACAGTGGGTAATCAATTGACCCTTTTGAAGCCAATAAAAAACCACCGATCACAGAAATCAAGTTTCCGAATATAATTCCTGGTTTGGTCACTTGCAGGTATTGCTTAAACATATCGGCAACTCTTTAGTCGAGCATCATATTGATGTTCAGGTTGTACATAATCCACAGTGAGCCTACGACCACAATGCCAACAATAAGCATGGTGAACAGGAAGGCAACTAAATTCCAACGCTCATCTGATGATGTATTCATATGTAAGAAACAAACCAAATGAACCAGAATTTGCACAACCGCCATGCCCACAACAGTCCAAAGGATTGCTGAAGTTGACGCTGTACCTTCCATCACCATCCAGAAAGGGATCACTGTCAGGATAACTGATAGGATAAAGCCAATCAGGTATGTTTTAACGCTACCGTGGCTTGCTCCAGTGTGAGCATCTTTTGCATGACTCATTTAAATAGCCCCCAGAAGATAAACAACGGTAAATACACAAATCCACACAACGTCTAAGAAGTGCCAGAACAAACTTAGGCAGTTTAAACGTGTTTTGTTGACATCAGTCAGGCCACGGCGAGTGACTTGGATCATCATGATAATAATCCAGATCAGGCCCGCAGTTACGTGTAGACCGTGAGTCGCAACGAGTGCGAAGAAGCCAGATAAGAAACCGCTACGGTCAGGACCAAAGCCTTCTGCAATCAATTCATGGAACTCATAGATTTCCATGATGACGAAGCCAAGGCCTAACAGGAACGTTGCAAACAGCCATAAGTTAACAGCAGCTATCTTACCTTTGTGCATCGCTATCATTGCGAAGCCGTAGGTGATACTACTCACTAACAGTAAGAAGGTTTCGCCTAATACGAACTTCAGACTGAAGATATCTTTACCAGCAGGACCGCCGGCAGTTCCATCGGCCAAAACAACATAGGTAGCAAACAAACAAGCAAACAGAATCAAGTCGCTCATAATATAGAGCCAGAAACCGAATACTTTTGTTCCACCTGCATCGTGGTGCCCATGCTCAGCATGGGCGATATTTTGGTTAGTCATTGTATTAGTTGACATCGTTCACACCTGCCTTACGCAATTCTTCAAAGTGCTTATTCTCGATTTCTTCGATTTCAGCCACAGGTACGTAGTAATCAACATCTTCGTCGAAGCTTTTTGCAATCCAAGTTACGATCATTCCACCGAAACCAATGATTGCGAGCCACCAGATGTGCCAGATCATTGCGAAACCTAAAACTAAGCTAAATGCAGCGATAATAACGCCTGCGCCTGTGTTTTTCGGCATATGAATTTCTTCATATGAAGTCGGTTTCTTATGAGCAAGGCCTTTCTCTTTCAGATCCCACCATGCATCGCGGGTTTGAACGTGTGGTTCAATCGCAAAGTTATAGAAAGGTGGTGGAGAAGATGTCGCCCACTCAAGTGTACGTCCACCCCATGGGTCACCGGTTAAATCACGGTTTTCATGACGGTCACGGATACTCACAATGATTTGGATAACTTGGCATGCAATACCGATGGCGATTAACGCAGCACCGCCTGCAGCAACAACTAACATTGTGTGGTAAGTCGGGTCAATATTCTGACTTAAACGACGGGTCATACCCATAAAGCCAAGAATATACAGTGGCATAAAGGCTAAGAAGAAACCGATGATCCAGAACCAGAAGGCACGAACACCCCATTTCTCATTTAGCGTGAAGCCATATGCTTTCGGGAACCAGTAAGTCATACCCGCGAAGCACCCGAATACAACACCACCAATGATAACGTTATGGAAGTGAGCAATCAGGAATAGACTGTTATGCAGAACGAAGTTTGCACCTGGAACAGCAAGCAGAACACCAGTCATACCACCAACAGAGAAGGTGATGATGAAACCGATAGTCCACAGCATAGGTGATTTAAACTCGATACGGCCTTGGTACATGGTAAACAACCAGTTGAAGATCTTAACCCCTGTAGGGATTGCGATAATCATTGTGGCGATACCAAAGAAGGCGTTAACGTTCGCGCCTGAACCCATCGTAAAGAAGTGGTGCAACCAAACGATGAAGGACATAACGGTAATAACGATTGTCGCCCAAACTAATGAGGTATAACCGAATAAACGTTTTTTCGAGAAGGTTGCTGCAACTTCAGAGAACACACCGAATACTGGGAGAACAAGGATATACACCTCAGGGTGACCCCAAGCCCAAATCAGGTTGATGTACATCATCATGTTGCCGCCCATATCATTAGTAAAGAAATGGGTGCCTAAATAACGGTCTAACGTCAGAAGTGTTAATGTGACGGTTAAGATAGGGAAAGCAGCAACAATCAATACGTTAGTACATAACGCAGCCCAGCTGAATACAGGCATTTTCATCATCGACATACCCGGTGTACGCATACGGATAATAGTCGCGATGAAGTTAACCCCTGTTAATAGAGTACCGATACCGGATATCTGCAGACTCCAGAGCCAGTAATCGACCCCGACCCCAGGGTTGTACTCCAAGCCGGATAATGGCGGATAAGCCAACCAACCGGTCTGTGCGAATTCACCTACCCCTAGAGAGATGTTGATTAACACAACACCCACAACAAAGAACCAGAAGCTCAATGAGTTAAGGAATGGGAACGCAACATCACGTGCACCAATTTGCAGAGGTACAACGAGGTTCATCAGACCAACAACGAATGGAGTTGCCATGAAGAAAATCATGATAACGCCGTGCGCAGTAAAGATTTGGTCATAGTGATGAGGATTTAAGAAACCCTCTTGGCCAGCAGATGCAAGAACTTGCTGCCCACGCATCATGATAGCATCAGCGAAGCCACGGAATAACATGACCATCGCTACAATGATGTACATGACACCAATTTTTTTATGGTCAACAGAGGTTAACCATTCTTTCCACAACCACTTCCATTTACCAAAGTAAGAAATCACACCAACTAAGCCAAGTCCACCTAGGACAATAGCAATCAGGGTGACTACGATAATCGGCTCATGGAGCGGAATTGCATCTAGTGTTAATTTTCCGAACATGCCCTTATTCCTCAGCGCCAGCTGCATGAGCGCTATGGCTCATTTGCATTGAATTACCTGTAGCATCGTTATGGTCAGTCATTGAATGACTTTGATTTTCTACAGGAGCGTGACCTTTATGGTGCTCATGACCAAACTTCAGAACGATATCTTCATAAAGTTTAGGCTTCACGCTAGAGAAGTAGGTAACAGGAACGTTCATGCTTGGCTTAGCGACTTCGTCAAATGCCTGCATGGTGTCCATTGTTTTAGGAGAAGCTTTTACCTTTTGTACCCACTCATCAAAACCTTGACGGTCAGGAGTTGCAATAGCATTGAACTTCATATCAGAGAAGCCGTGGCCACTGTAGCTTGCAGAGAAGCCCTTATAAGTGCCTGGTTCGTTAGCGATTAAGTGAAGTTTTGTTTGCATACCCGCCATCGCGTAGATTTGGCCACCTAAAGATGGAATGAAGAATGAATTCATCACCGAGTCTGACGTGATTTTGAAGTTAACTGGCACACCGGTAGGGAATGCGATTTCATTAACTGTTGCAATGCCTTGCTCTGGATAAATAAATATCCATTTCCAGTCAGCAGAAATAACTTCAATCGTGACGGGTTCCTGATCACTCACTAATGGCTGATACGGGTCCAGCTCATGTGTCGTCTTCCAAGTGATAGCACCCAGAATAATGATAATGATGATAGGAACAGTCCAGCAGACTAACTCAATTTTATTTGAGTGAGCCCAATTAGGACGGTAGGTTGCTGACGTGTTGGATTCACGGTATTTTCTTGCGAAGATAATCGTCATGAAAATAACAGGAATAACAACAAGTAGCATTAAGCCAATTGCAATAAGAATTAGCTCTTTTTGTTTAACGCCAACGGCGCCTTTTGGATCCATCAACACCATATCGCAACCACCTAATAGTAAGGTAGCTACAACGAGTGAGATTGCTCCGATGCTTTTTTTGTAGTTCATAAGTCTCATCCACGACCCCAAATGACAAGAATCTAATTGTCGTTTCATCAGTGCGGGCATTTTACGGTAAGGTTATGCGAGTGTAAATGATTGTAAGGCAAAGAAACGGAATTGTTAGCTCTTTATGTTAATATGATCACATGTAAAGAACTTATAAAGAAAACGTTAAAATTGATGCGATTTATAAGTATGCATTGATAAAACTCAATTAATAGTAAATTATCTTAGTAATTTTTCAAAGAAAAATATATACAAAAGAAATGAAAAAAGAGTGAAACTGATATAAATGATTAGCAATTTGCTAAGGGAAATTACAGTTTTTATTGCCGATAAAGCTATATTGGTTGCTTTATCGGCTAAATCATAAAGAAAAATTCTTATTTTACTGAAAAAAATAAGAAAATAGTTAACTCCTGATACAATATTCTATAGTGCGCTAAAAGGTATACTTTAATGTGTAAATGATTGCATCTTGATAGAAGGTATCTCCTAATTTATTGTCAGCATAGCGGTATTGTACCCCTGCAGAAACATGGTTTGTCGCATTCCACCAAAAAGCGAGAGCGCCATTTATGCCATTACTCTTGCCGCCGTTATAGCGTTTGTTCCTGGCAAACTCCATTTCATGCCAGTTTGTTATCATGAAATTTTCTTCGAATGCGCTGAAATTATAACCAGCTACCCAACCTGCTACATATCCATTATTACCTGAATAGAATGTCTGGTCGGTGTAATTTAGAGCAATAAAAGGTTTAAACCATAAATCACCGAATGCAGTGTTATAACCAATACCATATAAAGTATTCACATCGTGGAAATTACCACCATACTTGGCTCCCGGTAATGACCAAGTGCCATAAACGTGGCCATATAGATTGAAACCAGTATCACCTAAATAAAAGCGGCCTGTTGTTTTAATGGTATAGCGTTTATTTCGTCCTGAATCGGTGTGTTGGCTATGGAATGGGTTTTCGAGATCAAAAAAGCCATATAACTCACCCCAATTAAAATTGGCACCGCCTTCAAGCTCAATGTAGGCAAAATCTTTCTTACGTGTCGTATTTTCTGTTTTGGTTTCAGTACGATGTGACCAATCTAAATAGTTTACATTGACATCAGCAAAGCCATTTTTATAGCCAATAATATCGTCAGAGTATGCCGTACCCGCTAGAGAAATTAAGGTAGCCATGTAAATGATTTTTTTCATAGATAGATTATCTTCGCTTAATAATTGATGAGGTTTAGCAGTTTGCTAGTTATTAACACTTTAATTAACTGATTTGTAACATGTGATATATTAGGCTTATAAGTTGCAATTAAGAAATATTTTACATAGGCAAAGTGATCTAAGTCACGATATTTTGATGGTATTAATTCGTTTTGCTATTTAGGTCTGGTTTATAGAAAAGATCAAATCCCCTAAACAAATAAACTTTGCTTAGGGAATTATGAAATGAATAAGAAAGAGTATTGAGAGGGTTATTGCTGTACTGTTTTGCGAACGGCGAGGAAATCTAAACTACCACCAATAACTAAGCTGATAGCACCAATGCTAATACCAGTATTAAAAATAAGGTTTTGGTAGTGGGGTAAACTTAGCCAAAATTCAATTTGTGTCGTAAATAGATAAACTTTCATATCACTAAATGAAAATACAAGTAATGAAAGTAACCAAATAGCAAGGCAGCTTACGGCAGTAATAAGTGCATATACGGCAATACGGTAGCCTCTAGCATATAGTTGACGTCGTTGGAATAGCCCTGTTGTTTGAGTGTAAATTAAGGATGTTCGGCAAGCTAATAAAAGTAAAACGCCAGGAACTGCAACCGCGATTGAAATTAGGTAGAAAAGTGGCCAGCCATAGTTACTGACAAAAATACTTGCGACTGGGCCAATGTAAACACGCCCAACAGCAGAAAGAGCAGAAAGAAGGGCAAATTGCGTTGCAGATAACGACTTATTACATAATGTCATTAAGAGGGCGACAAAAGCAGCAGTTCCCATGCCAGAGAAGATATTTTCTAGAAATATAATCGACCCCATGGTTAAGATATTAGGGGGGGTTATCGCTAAGAACCAATATCCGATATTAGAGCCGCCTTGTAGAAGTCCAAAAATAAATAGAGCTTTAAATAAGCTCATGTTTTTCATTAGGTAACCACCAAGTAATGCCCCAACTATGGTTGCCGCCATACCGACAGTTTTATTGACGGTACCCACTTCACTTAAACTAAAACCAAGCGCGTTTAACAGAAAGTTGGTATTGAGCGCCATGACAAAGGCGTCACCGAGTTTGTAAAAAACTAACAGGAGTAAGATTAGCCATGCATTGTTCCTGCTAAAGAATTCAGCGAGTGGCTCGTAAATTGCTTTTTTTAATGAGGTTGGCGCAGCACCGCTTTCTTCAGGTTCTTTGGCGAGTAATGTCGCGATAACACCGATAACCATCAGCCCAGCCATGACTAAGTACAGTTGTTTCCAGGTTAAAAACTTGTCTGCTAACCAAAGTGCAAGGCCACCTGAAACTAGCATGCTGATCCGGTACCCCATAACGGAGGTTGCCGCACCAATTCCTCGTTCTTCAGCACTCAGTAAATCGGTTTTATAAGCATCAAAAACAATATCTTGTGAGGCTGAACAAAATGCAACAGTAACGGCTAGCGCAGCCAGATACCACAAATGTTCTGAGGGGTTCACAAAGCCCATCGCGGCAATACTGATAATCAACAGAATTTGCGTGGTTAATAGCCATCCTCTTCGGCGGCCAAGAAAGGGCGGGGTGTAGCGATCCATCATTGGGGACCAAAGAAATTTCAGCACATAAGCCTGTCCGACTAATGAAAAGAAACCAATGGTTTTAATATCGACATTTTCAACAGTTAGCCAAGCTTGTAATGTACCTGCAGTCAAAGCTAAAGGTAGACCAGAAACAAAGCCTAAAAGGATTAAAGTGATGTTATTTGGTAGAGTAAAACGAGGCATTATTCCCTCTAAGCCAGTGTGATATTGCTGCAATACATTGCGCTGCAGAGGTATTGGCTGCGCTATGCTACCCAAGCTCAATCAATGGGAGCTTAGGTAGCTTAATACTTAATGATAATGATTGCTCAGTTAATAGCGTGAATTTTGTCTGATAAAATCGGTGATTTCTTGGTCTGTTGCCATATCTGCAATTAAATCAGTGAGTGCGCTATTGATAGCCGTTGCTATCTTGTCATTATTGGCAGCTAATAACTCTTGTGTATTAAAATTGCGGGTAAATGAGCGTGTTTTTGTTGAACCATTTGGAGCCGTTGCAATAATGCTCACACTAGAGTTGACGGTAATATTATGGCGTAGACTGCCTTCACTTACTTTGGTATCGAGCTTATTCAATTGAACAACTAGATTCACGTTTGCCGGTGATGTCACCATAAACCCACGTGCAGCCATCTGTTTTTCGACAGCTTCTTGCATTAGATAGCGAGGATCGCGAGAAGGGTTTAGTACGACTAGACTACCATTACGATTGACCTCTGCTAAAGATTTGTTCGCACGATTATCTACACTGCTAACACTGATTGAAGTCGCATTCAATGTCGGGTTTTTTGCAGGTAAAGCTATCTTAGGCTCAAGTGATAGTGTATTGCTGCTGGTTGCACAGCCCGCAAGAAGAAATAACCCTAAAAGTGGAAAACACAGTTTTCTTAACATAATTTTTTCCAGTTCATCTTTCCTAATTGAAAATGTTTCGTTATGGTGCGGGTAGCCGTCGTTCAATATAAAGCTTAGCGGCTTATTTATCCTAAACTGTTAGACAACAATTTTTGAAAAAATTCGCATCAACGTGCCGCTATCATAACATTGGCAAGTTATTATCGGATATAGAAGATAGCAATAATCAACGCGTACAATAAAAGATAATTGCCTCTGAGCATAATTTTTAATTAAGGAGCATTTTATGGGCGCTAATGCAGCTCAAAGTATGCAATCTCTTGTGATCCAAAAATTACAAGCTGCTTTTGAACCTACACATTTGGAGGTGATTAATGAAAGCCATCAACACAATGTGTTACCTGGGTCTGAAAGCCATTTCAAAGTTATTTTAGTGAGTGATAAATTTGAAAATAAACGAATGCTTGCCCGTCATCGTGAAATTTATGCTATTTTAGCGGACGAATTATCAGGAGGGATCCATGCCCTTGCTTTGCATACATATACACAACAAGAGTGGAATGAGCTTGCTGATACAGCATTAAAATCACCAGCTTGTCGTGGTGTAGGTGGTGTTAATCGATAATTCTTCGTTTCAGGTAATGCCTGAGACTATTCTTTACATAATTAGCCATGCTTAATTATGAGTTTGGTGAATGTTTTTTCTTCAATTTAGGTGAAAAAACAAAAAATTTAGTCAGAAAAGTCACAAATAAAGAGGAAAAAACGCTTCTTTTCTCAGCTTTTCTCGACTCAGGGCGCATGCATCGGTATAATGCTGCGTCTAATTTTCAGTAAGGTTTCGGGACGCTTCTGATATCAGGGATTGACCGTTACGAAAGTAACGCCCCCGGTTCTGGAAGGGAGACAGCCGTTATGATTTAATGGCATAACTCTGGAGTAGACCGATCACTAAGATTTATTTTGAGGTAAGAAGATGCAAGTTTCTGTTGAAACGACTCAAGGCCTTGGGCGTCGTGTAACAATCACCGTTCCTGCCACTGATATTGAAAAAGCAGTTAATAGCGAATTAGTTAGTGTTGCTAAAAAAGTACGTGTTGATGGTTTCCGTAAAGGAAAAGTACCAATGAACATCGTTAAACAGCGTTACGGTGCGTCTGTTATGCAAGACGTTCTGGGCGATGTAATGCAACGTAACTTCATCAATGCAATTATTGAGCAAAAAATCAATCCAGCGGGTGCACCTAGCTACAAGCCAGAGCAACTCGAAGATGGTAAAGATTTTGTGTATTCAGTTGAATTCGAAGTTTACCCAGAAATCGAATTAGCAGGTTTAGAAACTATCGAAGTTGAAAAACCAGCAGTTTCTGTAAAAGACGAAGATCTGGAAAACATGTTAGAAACTCTGCGTAAGCAACAAGCGCAGTGGAAAGAAGTTGAAGCGGCAGCAGAAGCTGACTCTCGCATCACTATCAACTTTACCGGTTCTATCGATGGTGAAGAATTCGAAGGCGGCAAAGCAGAAGATTTCGCTCTGGTTATGGGCGAAGGTCGTATGATCCCAGGTTTCGAAGAAGGTGTTGTGGGTCATAAAGCGGGTGAAGAATTCGATATCGAAGTTAACTTCCCAGAAGACTACCATGCTGAAAACCTGAAAGGTAAAGCAGCGAAATTTGCTATCGTTCTGAAGAAAGTAGAACAGCGTGAACTGCCTGAGTTCACTGAAGAATTCATCAAGCGTTTTGGTATCGCTGATGGCTCTTTAGATGGCCTGCGTGCAGAAGTACGTAAAAACATGGAGCGTGAGCTGAAAAATGCTGTGCGTAACCGTGTTAAAGCCCAAGTTCTGGATGGCTTAATCAAAGCTAACGACATCGAAGTACCAGCAGCAGTTGTTGATGGTGAAATTGATGTTCTGCGTCGTCAAGCGGCACAACGCTTTGGTGGTGACGAAAAACAAGCGATGGAATTACCTCGTGAACTGTTTGAAGAACAAGCAAAACGTCGCGTAGTGATCGGTCTGCTGTTAGGTGAAGTGATCAACAAAAACGAACTGAAAGCTGATGAAGATCGTGTTAAAGCACTGATCGAAGAAATGGCTTCCGCGTATGAAGATCCATCTGAAGTTATCGAATACTACAGCAAAAACGAAGAGCTGATGAACAGTGTTCGTAACTTAGCTTTAGAAGAACAAGCTGTTGAAACAGTATTAGCTGTTGCTAAAGTGACAGAAAAAGAAACTAACTTCACTGAACTGATGAACCAAGTTCAAGCAGGTTAATTTTTTCTTGCTGTGCAAAATAATGAAACCCGTGGTGTGCTACTACGGGTTTTTTGTCAATTAAAGCCTTTAAATTATCACTTTAGCGAATTTAATTAGGAAACCCTTGAAAAACACATTTAAACCCTAATTATATTATCTATACTTCAGTAGTCTAAGTGGGGCCTTAATTGCGATTTAAACTATTTTGAATAGCTTAATATTGTCTTTTTACCGCTTAATATTGCCGAAAACGATGATATTAACCAATTGAGTTATTTCGTCATCCTTGAAAATCAAGTATGGTTTTCTAATGGTATAATTCCGTGTAACCCAATAGACTTGTGTTAAACTCTTTTAAAGAGCGTCTTGTTTACTGCAGCATACTTAGCTGCATTTTCTTCTTATTTTGTCAGTAATTTGGTTAAATATTAGCTAAACTAGAAAAATAAGAGGAGTGAAAGAGCTTGCAGACACAGGAATTTTTTAAAACCGTTGTTTGTGGCATGAACTCTGCTCAAAATAGCAGGCAGACAGCAAATTAGGCGCAAGCACCAGAACGTTTTAATAGGAGATTTCGATGTCACATTTTGGCAGTCAGGAACAATTAGCATCTCAAATGGCCCTTGTGCCTATGGTCATAGAGCAGACTTCTCGTGGTGAGCGCTCGTATGATATTTACTCACGTCTATTAAAAGAACGTATTATCTTCCTGACAGGTCAAGTGGAAGACCATATGGCGAATTTAATCGTCGCTCAGATGTTATTTCTTGAAGCAGAAAACCCTGAAAAAGATATTCATTTGTATATTAATTCACCGGGTGGTGTAATTACCGCAGGTATGTCAATTTACGATACGATGCAGTTTATCAAGCCTGATGTAAGTACTATTTGTATGGGACAAGCTTGTTCCATGGGGGCTTTTTTATTGACAGCGGGTACAAAAGGTAAACGTTTCTGCTTACCAAATTCACGCGTGATGATCCACCAACCGTTAGGGGGTTATCAAGGCCAAGCGTCAGATATCGAAATCCACGCCCAAGAAATTCTTAAAGTGAAATCTCGAATGAACGAGTTAATGGCTCTGCATACTGGTAAATCCATTGAAGAAATTACCCGAGACACAGAGCGTGACCGTTTCTTATCTGCAAATGAAGCAAAAGAATATGGTTTAGTCGACCAAATTTATAGTAGCCGTTAATGGGTTAACTTTTGGTATAATTAGTTCATACCATAAACTATTTTAAAGAAAATCGTTGTTTTGTTTTTAAATGAACGAAAACAAAACAATATGGATAAAAGTGAGGTCAACTGATGACAGATAAACGCAAAGAGGGGACAGGAAAACTGCTTTACTGCTCTTTCTGCGGAAAAAGTCAGCATGAAGTGCGCAAGCTGATTGCCGGTCCGTCAGTCTATATTTGTGATGAATGTGTAGATTTATGTCTCGATATCATCCGCGAAGAAATAAAAGAACTTACGCCGCATCGTGAGCGTAGTGAACTGCCTACGCCACATGAAATTCGACAGCATCTTGACGACTATGTTATTGGTCAGGAAAAAGCGAAGAAAGTTTTAGCTGTTGCGGTATATAACCACTACAAACGCTTACGTAATGGTGATAAAACCAGTGATGGTGTTGAATTAGGCAAAAGTAATATTTTGCTAATTGGCCCAACAGGTAGTGGTAAAACGCTTTTAGCTGAAACGCTAGCGCGTTATTTGGATGTGCCATTTACAATGGCTGATGCAACGACATTAACTGAAGCTGGTTATGTCGGTGAAGACGTTGAAAATATCATTCAAAAATTACTACAAAAATGCGATTACGATGTTGAAAAAGCTCAACGTGGTATCGTATATATTGATGAAATCGATAAAATTTCACGTAAATCAGATAACCCATCAATTACCCGTGACGTTTCTGGGGAAGGTGTGCAACAAGCACTTCTTAAACTTATTGAAGGAACTGTTGCGGCAGTGCCACCACAAGGGGGGCGTAAGCACCCTCAGCAAGAATTTTTGCAAGTTGATACTTCAAAGATCCTCTTCATTTGTGGCGGGGCATTTGCAGGGCTAGACAAAGTTATCGGTCAGCGTTTGAATACCCGCTCAGGTATTGGTTTTGCTGCAGAAGTGAAAGGTGAGTCAGATAAAGCAACAGAAGGCGAATTATTAACTCAGGCAGAGCCAGAAGATCTAATCAAATTTGGTTTAATTCCTGAATTTATTGGCCGTTTACCTGTTGTTGCAACATTAACTGAACTAAGTGAAGAAGCTCTGATTCAGATTCTGCAAGAACCTAAAAATGCATTAACGAAACAATATCAAGCTTTATTTAGTCTTGAAAACACTGAGCTTGAATTCCGTGAGGAAGCATTAAAAGCCATCGCTAAGAAAGCAATGGCACGTAAAACTGGAGCTCGTGGTTTACGTTCTATCGTTGAAGCTGCATTGTTGAATACGATGTATGATCTCCCTTCAATGAGTGATGTTGAAAAAGTTGTCGTTGATGAAAACGTCATTAATGAACAATCAGAACCGCTTTTAATCTATAGCAAACCTGATGCTCAAGCTTCTGGCGATAACTAATCCCATATAAAATGTTCAATAGTTAATCAAACGAAATGAGGGGTTTCCCTCATTTTGTTTTTTATGTTCAACTAACCATTGAATGCTAAAATCTTGTCCCCATATAGTTTATATTCTGAGGTGTGGTTTCCTTGTTTTAGACAGCAATTTTAGAACAAGAGAGAGAAACCCTTAAACTAGCGTGAGCTAAACGAAGAGAGAGCTTTATGAATCCTGAGCGTTCTGAACGCATTGAAATACCAGTATTGCCTCTGCGTGATGTAGTGGTATACCCACATATGGTGATCCCACTGTTTGTTGGACGTGAAAAATCCATTCACAGTCTGGAAGCAGCGATGGATCATGACAAGCAGGTAATGCTGGTTGCGCAAAAAGAAGCCTCGACTGATGAGCCAGGGGTGAATGATTTATTTGCTGTCGGTACAGTCGCGTCTGTTATTCAGATGTTAAAACTGCCTGATGGCACCGTTAAAGTCCTTGTTGAAGGTCTACGACGCGCACGTATTACCAGTTTGACAGATAATGGCGAATATTTCTTAGCGCAAGCGGAATATTTGGCAACAGAACAAAATAATGAGTCTGAACACGCTGCGTATGATGAAGCGACAGCGGGTTCTCAATCATCAGACGCACTTGATGAAAAAGAAAACGAAGTATTGTATCGCACTATCGTTAGTCAGTTTGAAAGCTATATAAAGCTGAATAAAAAGATCCCACCTGAAGTATTAACCGCATTACATGCAATAGAGCAAGATCAGCTAGATAAACTGGCGGATACCATTGCTTCTCATATGCCACTAAAATTAGCGGATAAACAACGCGTTTTAGAAATGGCGAATATCGCTGAGCGTGTTGAGTTTTTGATGGCCATGATGGAGTCAGAAACTGAGTTGCTGCAAGTCGAAAAACGCATCCGTAATCGTGTTAAAAAACAGATGGAAAAAAGCCAGCGCGAGTATTATCTGAATGAGCAAATGAAAGCTATTCAGAAAGAGCTAGGCGAAATGGATGATGCGCCAGATGAATATGAATCGCTAAAACGTAAAATCGAAGAAGCGAAAATGCCAAAAGAGGCACAAGAAAAAGCAGAAGCAGAATTGCAGAAGCTGAAAATGATGTCTCCAATGTCAGCGGAAGCTACCGTAGTCCGTAGTTATATCGATTGGATGGTGCAGGTTCCATGGCATAAACGTAGCAAAGTCAAAAAAGACTTAGTGAAAGCCCAAGAAGTGTTAGATACCGATCACTACGGTTTAGAGCGTGTGAAAGACCGTATTTTAGAATATCTGGCAGTGCAAAGCCGTGTAAGTAAAATTAAAGGGCCGATTCTTTGTTTAGTTGGGCCTCCTGGTGTGGGTAAAACCTCTTTGGGGCAATCTATTGCTAAGGCTACGGGTCGCCAATATACCCGTATGGCATTAGGTGGGGTACGTGATGAAGCTGAAATTCGCGGTCACCGTCGTACCTATATTGGCTCAATGCCTGGTAAGTTGATCCAGAAAATGGCAAAAGTAGGGGTCAAAAACCCACTATTTTTACTGGATGAAATTGACAAAATGTCATCTGACATGCGTGGTGATCCTGCCTCTGCACTATTAGAAGTACTTGATCCAGAACAAAATATTGCATTTAACGATCACTACTTAGAAGTGGATTATGATTTGTCTGATGTGATGTTTGTTGCAACATCGAACTCGATGAACATTCCTGCGCCATTGTTAGATCGTATGGAAGTTATCCGTCTTTCTGGTTATACAGAAGATGAAAAACTGAATATTGCGAAGAAACATTTGTTATCTAAGCAGATTGAACGTAATGCGTTGAAAAAGAATGAGTTAACTATCGACGATAGTGCTCTAATGAGCATCATTCGTTATTACACTCGCGAGGCTGGCGTCCGTGGTTTAGAGCGTGAAATCTCTAAATTGTGCCGTAAAGCAGTTAAAGCGCTACTGATGGACAAAAAGCTTAAGCACATTGAAATCAACGCTGATAACCTGAAAGATTATCTGGGTGTTCGCCGTTTTGATTATGGCCAAGCAGATACAGAAAACCGTGTTGGGCAAGTTACAGGCCTAGCTTGGACAGAAGTTGGTGGTGACTTACTTACTATTGAAACTGCATGTGTACCTGGTAAAGGTAAACTAACTTACACCGGTTCTTTAGGTGAAGTCATGCAGGAGTCTATCCAAACGGCATTAACGGTTGTTAGAGCTCGAGCAGAAAAACTGGGTATCAATAGCGATTTCTATGAAAAGCGTGATATTCACGTTCACGTGCCGGAAGGGGCGACGCCAAAAGATGGCCCGAGTGCGGGTATTGCGATGTCAACTGCTTTAGTTTCTTGCTTAACCGGTAACCCAGTTAGAGCCGACGTGGCAATGACAGGTGAAATTACGTTAAGAGGTTTAGTTTTCCCGATAGGCGGTCTGAAAGAGAAATTATTAGCTGCACATCGTGGTGGGATTAAAACAGTATTAATCCCTAAAGAAAACGAACGTGATTTAGAGGAAATTCCTCAAAATGTGATCGCGGATCTCGAAATTCATCCGGTGAAAACAATTGAAGAAGTTCTTTCTTTGGCTTTAGTTAACCCTCCTTTTGGCGCTGAAGTAGTTAAAAAGAAAGCTAAAAGAGTGAGCTGAATCAAGAAGTTTGTATAAAATTAAGGCTGACAGCTAATTTAGAGCTTGTCAGCCTTTTTTTTCATCGCTAATTTAACGATGATTCTGATAATTGTTTGTATGCAATCTGTTCTCTTGCCATTGGTAATCAGGATTGATATAACGGCTGCATATTAATTAACTATACTAATAACTGCTATAGTTAATTATAGTTAATTAAGAGATTTATAGTCCAACTAATATGGGGATGATAAGAGTGAATAAAGCTCAACTGATTGATCAAATCGCTTCTGATGCGAATATTTCTAAAGCTGCAGCAGGTCGTGTTGTTGACGCGTTCGTTGCTACTGTAACGGGTTCTTTGAGTAAAGGGGACGATGTTGCTCTAGTTGGCTTTGGGACTTTCTCTGTTCGTGAGCGTGCAGCACGTACAGGCCGTAACCCTCAAACGGGTAAAGAAATTAAAATAGCTGCGGCGAAAGTTCCTGCTTTCCGTCCAGGCAAGGGTCTTAAAGACGCTGTAAATAGCTAATTAGGTATTTAAGTTTGTCTTTCTCGTATTTTTGCGAAAACTCAAACTGACGGAATGTCTTTAATCAGCTAATATATAAGCGCACCATTGAAATGGTGCGCTTTTTTTTCTTTCTGAGTTAAGATTAGCGTATTATCAGGAAATTGAATTCAACAAAGCGGAGTTAAGCCTTTTTATGATGGAAAATTTACGCACAAAGGCGAATAGTCCTTTGCTCAAAATAATACTGGCGCTGATTATCCTTTCATTCGTGTTGGGTGGCGTTATGATGGGTGGCCTTGGTGGCAACAGTGCAAATAATGCAGCTGAAGTTAACGGGCAGTCAATAAGCCGAGAACAGCTACAGCAGGCTTTTCAACAAGAGCGCCAATCATTACAAGAGTATCTGGGAGATAAATTTTCAGAAGTCGCTAGTAATGAAGAAAGTATGAATTTACTGCGCCGCCAAGCTCTCGATAACTTGATTAACAATGAACTGATTAATCAGTATGCTAATGAACTACAACTTTCAGCAAGTGATCAGCAAATTGAGCAATATATTTTCTCAATGCCTGTTTTCCAGACAGATGGCCGGTTTGATAGCGAAAAATATCGTGAGATTTTAAGCCGCAACAACATTAACGCGGATAGCCTCGCAGCTCAAATTCGCCAAGACCTTACACGAGCTCAGTTAGGAAAAACCTTTACTGGAACGGATTTCGCTTTACCATCAGAAGTTAAAGCATATGCTGAATTATTTATGCAAGAACGTGAAATTCGTACTGCAATCTTAGATTTAGCAGAAGTTCAAGCGAAGCAAACAGCTTCTGAAGAAGAATTAAAAGCCTACTATGATGCTAACCAAAATAGCTTTATCTCACCTGAGAAAGTACAAGTAAGCTATGTTGAGATGGATGCTGCATCAATGCCTCCAGCCACAGTGTCTGATGAAGAAGTAAAAGCGTATTATGAGCAAAACCTGAAAAATTATACTCAGGCAGAGCAAAAACAGTACAGTATGATTCAGGCGGATTCTGAAAAGGATGCGAATGATATCCTGAATGAATTAAAACAAGGCGCGGACTTTGCAACATTAGCAACTGAAAAATCAACGGATAAATTCAGTGCAGGGCAAAAGGGCCTGATTGGTTGGATGGAAGCTGCATCAACGCCAATCGAAATTGTAGATGCAAAATTAACAGAAAAAGGGCAACTTTCAGCACCTGTTAAATCACAAAATAGCTATGTTATCTTCCGTTTAGATGATATTAAACCTGAATCTATTAAACCGTTTGAGCAAGTTGAAGAAAGTATTAAAACTAGCTTACTTCAAGATAAAAACATTAAACAATTCTATGATTTACAGCAAAAAGTCAGTGAAGCGGCTACGAGTGATATGGAATCATTAGTATCAGTTGAATCTGTATCTGGTTTGAAAGCGGTGACAACGGATTGGTTTGATAGAACAAATCCACCTGCTGCACTTAATTTCCCTAAAGTGGTCAGTGAAGTGTTTAGCGACCGTTTAGTGGATAAAAATGGTTCTAAAGGGATTAACTCTGACGTGATTAACGTGGAAGGTGACCGTGCATTTGTTGTACGTGTAACAGAGTATAAACCTGAAAGTGTTGAACCTTTTGAACAGGTTAAGTCAGAAATTGAAACACTGGTTAAACGTCAAAAAGCCGATGCAGAGTTGAAAACGACGGGCGATAAACTACTTGCTGAGTTAAAAGCAGGTAAAGGGGCTGAAGCTTTAAATGCTGCTGGTGTTAAACTTTCTGAAGTTCAGACTGTTTCTCGATTAATGCCACAAACAGCGGTTATCAATGCGACAATGGAAATGTCACAACCTGTTGATGGTAAACCAAGTTATGCACTTGCGCGTGATGAGTCCGATAACTATGTGGTTATTCAGTTAGATAAAGTCACATTAGGCCAACCAACGGATGAAGAGTTAAAACAACTGACCCGTGAATACCAAGGTGCAATGAGTTCTGCAGTTAACGAAGCTCTGATGCTTAACTTGCGTGAGAATGCAAAAATTGAAGTGCTGAATATTGAATAATTGCGAACGGCTTCGCAAATAAAATTGTAACTTCATGATTAGAAGGCCACCTTTGGGTGGCCTTTCGTATTTTTAATATTATTGAAAAGTGTTCCGTATTTTTCTATGGCATCGTTGTATCTCAACATACACAGGAGAACAAATATGTTATGGAATTCAGTCAATAAATGCAGATTAGGTATTGTTCTGCTCCTTTCTTTATTATGCTCATTCTCTTTTTTTTCTTTGGCTAAGAAAATTGAGCCAGAAAAAGCCACTGCGGCTGTCATTCAAGAGAAACAAGTAAGTAATAACTCACCATCGACGAGCCATGGCCAGTCTGACAAAGTCAATATCAACTTAGCGGGTGAAGAAGAACTCGCAGAAAAATTGACGGGTATCGGTAGGCAAAAAGCGAAAGCAATTGTTGAATATAGGCAAAAATATGGTGCTTTTAATTCCATTGAAAACATTTTAGAGGTTCAGGGGATTGGTCCTGCATTTTTAGAAAAGAATAAAGGTAAGTTAACTTTGTAACTAAAATCCCCCATACAAAGTATGGGGGGAATATAGTATGGGTGAATTATATTAAAGGTTAATAATTGAGCAGAAAACTAAACCTCTTATAAATAATTTGAGAGCTAAGTCTTATTATTGATAATCATTCAGCATATTTTCCGTACATTTGTTATTTTTATGTTATCGGAAAATAAACTGGTCGGAGTAGTTATGACAACACATATTAAAGTTCATGGTTATCATATAGATGTTTTTCAACATGTTAATAATGCACGATATTTAGAATTTTACGAAGCGGACCGATGGGAATGGATGAATAAACGTAATTTCATTAACTGGGCTATAAAAAATAATTTAACAATGGCTGCAGTGAACATTAATGTAAATTATATCCAAGGCGTATTACTTGGTGATGAGCTGACGGTAGTGACTCGTATGGATAAAATAGGAAGTAAAAGCGCAGTATGTTATCAACAAATTATTCGTAATAAAGCAGGCGTTCAAGAGGTTGTTTCAGATGCCTATGTGACGTTTGTTTTTATCGATAATATAGAGAATAAAGCGATTGTTATCGATGAACAGCTGCGTGAGAAGTTAGAGTCATTCAAGGTGGGTTCTGAAGATTTCATTCAAAATTAGCCTACCTAGCTTGAATAGTTATGAATAGGGCATGGTAGGCCACGTGTTTGATTAACTTATTAGTGCTTTTATTTTAATGATAGCATGATGGTTTCTTTATCATTTAGATATTCAGCTAAGCCCCTGCTTCTTAAATGACAGGCTGCACATTCACCACAACCGTCACCCTGGATGCCATTATAACAAGTCAGTGTTTGCTGCCTAATGGTCTCAAGGTGACCATAACTGTCGGCAAGAGCCCATGTTTGGGCTTTATTCAGCCACATTAACGGTGTTTCAAAGCGAATATTTTTGGCAAGGCCGAGGTCTACAGCATGGTTGAGTGCTTTGACAAACTCATCACGGCAATCGGGATAGCCTGAAAAATCGGTTTCACATACACCGGTTATCACCGCTTCTGCTTGGACTTGATAGGCGTATATTGCTGCGAGAGTGAGAAATAAAATATTACGTCCAGGTACGAAAGTGCTAGGCAGGCCGCTCGACTCGCTTTCTGTGAAATCAGGGACTGGGATGTTATCTCGAGTTAAGCTGCTGATTGCTAATTCATTGAGTAATGTAACATCTAAGACTTTATGCGCTGTAGCACCTAGAGATACGCTTAACTTCTGTGCGACTTCGATTTCAAAACGGTGGCGCTGGCCATAATCGAAAGTCACACAATGAACTTCATCATAGTTTTGCAAAGCTTGAATAAGACAGGTTGTTGAGTCTTGGCCTCCGCTGAAAACCACAACTGCGCGTTTCATAGGTACTCCTTGGTGATATATCATTTTAAAATGTGATGGGAAGAGAGTGAAGCATGTTAACGATACTAAGGTGTAATTAATAGTTCTATTTTTACAAAGTGAGTTTGATTGAAGTACTATTCATATGCGAATTTGGTTATTCATATAAAAATATTCTATAATCACGACATTTGGTAACATCTTTATTGTTTTTAAATTATTCAATTTTGCATAATATGGTTATGTAGCTAATACAATAACGACAAAAGTACTTACACCTAAGTCAAGAGAGCAATCATGCTAGATAAAATAGACAAAAAGCTGCTTTGTTTATTGCAAAATGACAGTAGCCTATCCCTAAACACCCTTGCTGAAGCTGTTAATTTAACATCTACGCCGTGCTGGAAAAGATTAAAAAGGCTTGAAGATGAGGGCTATATTCGAGGGCGAGTGACTTTACTCGACGGTGAGAAGCTAGGTTTAGGTTTAACGGTAATTGTGACAATTAAAACACAGCATCATAATAGTGAGTGGTATGAGCAATTTGTTTCTTTTGTCAGTCAACTTCCTGAAGTTCTGATGTTTTATCGTATGGCTGGGGAGTATGATTACCTTATGCAAGTAGAAGTGCATGACATGAAATCATATGACTTATTTTATAAAAAACTCGTCAATGGTGTTCATGGTTTAATCGATGTGACTTCAAGTTTTGCAATGGAAAAAATCAAGTATACGACAGTATTGCCTATTCCTGATTAACTCCGTAATAACGTAGATGATTACGGCTTCTCATTTTTAGGCATCATTAAATCAATATATTCAAGGCAGTATTACGTGCGATTATTTTCACAACTAGGTTGGTATTTTTTGAGTGAGTGGCGGCGCTATCTCGGTGCTGTTTGTTTTCTCATTATTATTGCTATCTTACAATTAGTCCCTCCACGCATCGTTGGTGTGGTTGTTGATGGAATAAGTAAAGGGGCAATGCCAACAAAGCAGTTGATTACTTATGTTTCAGTCATGCTGTTGATTGCACTGGTTGTGTATGGTTTGCGGTATGTTTGGCGTTTATGGTTATTTGGTGCTTCTTATAAGTTAGCCGTACAGCTACGACAAAAATTTTATCGGCAATTAAGTCTGCAAAATCAAGAGTTTTACCTTAAGTACCGAACAGGGGATTTAATTGCACGCACGACGAATGATGTTGACCGAGTTGTGTTTGCAGCTGGTGAAGGTGTTTTAACATTAGTTGACTCATTGGTGATGGGGTGTGCGGTGCTCATCATGATGAGTGTTGAAATTAGTTGGCAACTGACTTTACTAGCACTTATTCCAATGCCAATTATGGCACTAGTCATTAAGCGTTATGGTGACCAGCTTCATCAGCGTTTTAAGCATGCTCAAGGGGCATTTTCGTCTTTAAATAATCATGCGCAAGAAAGTTTAACAAGTATCCGTATGATTAAAGCTTTTGGCCTTGAAGATCATCAATCGAATCAATTTGAACAGGTAGCCACTGAGGCTGGACGTCGCAATATGCATGTTGCTAAAGTTGATGCGCGTTTTGATCCCACCATTTTTATGGCGATTGGTATGGCCAATTTACTCGCTATTGCAGGTGGCAGCTGGATGGTGTTAAACGACACATTGACGTTAGGTGAATTAACGAGCTTTGTGATGTATTTAGGATTAATGATTTGGCCAATGCTAGCGCTCGCATGGATGTTTAATATCGTTGAACGAGGTAGTGCAGCTTATAGTCGTATTCTAAGTTTACTCAATGAACCGTTAGTTATTCAGGATGGCTCGCATTCATTACAGCCTGAAAAGGGAAACTTGAATGTGAATATCATCAATTTTAGTTATCCAGAAACCACACGAATAGCATTACATGATATTCGGTTTGACCTAAAACCTGGGCAATTTTTGGGGATCTGTGGGCCAACAGGGGCTGGGAAATCAACATTGTTGACGTTATTGCAGCGCCAATTTGATGTTACGGAAGGGGAAATCCTCTATCAAGGTTTACCACTATCTGAGGTCCGTTTAAATGAATGGCGTGCTCGGTTATCTATCGTAAATCAATCTCCATTTTTATTTTCAGATACAGTTGCAGGCAATATCGCACTTGGGCGACCTAATGCCACTCAGGAAGAAATTGAGCAGGCAGCGCGTGTCGCTTGTGTACATGATGATATTTTACGTTTACCGGAAGGCTATTCTACTCAGGTTGGTGAACGTGGAGTTATGTTGTCTGGTGGGCAGAAACAACGAATTTCTATTGCAAGGGCAATCTTACAAAATGCAGAAATTTTGGTGTTAGATGATGCACTTTCTGCCGTTGACGGGCAGACCGAGTTTACGATTTTACAAAACTTAAGTCATTGGCGGCAGGGTAGAACCATGATAATTAGCGCTCATCGTCTATCTGCATTGGTAGAAGCAGACAATATTATTGTGCTATCTCAAGGTGCGATTATTAGCCGAGGTAGGCATGAAGCGCTTATTGCACAGTCGGGTTGGTATAAAGATATGTATCAGTACCAACAGATTGAAGCGGCGTTGGATGGTGAGCTATGAGCGAAAAGAAACCACTATGGCCAGCACTTAAGCGTTTACTTTCTTACGGAAAAGCGCATCGAGGCACCATGGGGATTGCTATTGCAATGCTATGGTTAGCCGCTATTGCGGAGGTCAGCGGGCCTCTGCTGATCAGTTATTTTATTGATAACATGATTGCGAAAAAGCAAATCATCATGCCACTGGCTTTATATATGGCCGTTGGTTTTATATTGCTTCAAGTTATTGCTGCATTATTACATTACTATCAAATTATTTTATTTAATAAAGCTTCTGTGGGAGTCGTGCAAACATTACGAACAGATGTGATGAATGCCGCCCTTAGGCAGCCTTTGAGTGCCTTTGATAAACAACCTGTTGGCCAATTGATTTCACGAGTTACAAATGATACTGAAGTGATTAAAGATCTATTTGTGATGGTTGTGCCGACGGTGTTTCGGAGTTTAGCCCTGATTTGTGCCATGTTAGTTGCTATGTTTTCATTGGAATGGCGTATGGCATCAATTGCAGTGATGATTTTTCCTGCTGTATTTGTGGTGATGCTTGTTTATCAGCGCTTAAGTACACCGATTGTACGTCGTGTCAGATCTTATCTTGCGGATATTAACAACGGTTTTAACGAAGTCATTAGTGGAATGACGGTTATTCAGCAATTTATCCAACAGGCTAGGTTTGGCGAAAAAATGCAAAGTATTAGTCAAGACCATTATTTTGCAAGAATGAAAGCATTAAAACTTGATGGCTTACTATTAAGGCCATTACTAAGTTTACTTTCAGCTTCAGTATTGTGTGGCTTGCTATTGCTATTTGGGTTTGAAGGAACGACTACCATTGGTGTTGGTGTCTTATATGCATTTATTAACTATTTAGGTCGTTTGAATGAACCGCTTATCGAATTAACTTCTCAGCAATCGATGCTTCAGCAAGCGGTTGTTTCAGGTGAGCGTGTTTTTGAACTCATGGATAGCCCGCAACAAGGCTATGGGGAAAGTATTGAGCCATTACAAGGTGGCTCAATCTCAATTAACCATTTATCTTTTGCTTACCGTGATAACAAAATGGTACTTAAAGATATTAATTTACACGTACCTGATAATAATTTTGTTGCATTGGTCGGTCATACTGGGAGCGGTAAAAGTACCATTGCAAATTTAATTATGGGGTATTACCCATGGCAGGAAGGGGATATTTTATTAGATGGACGTGACTTGAGTTCACTATCTCACCAAGTTTTACGTCATGGTATTGCGATGGTGCAACAAGACCCTGTTGTCCTTGCGGCTTCTTTTTTTGATAACGTCGCACTAGGGCGTGAGATTAGCCAAGATAAAGTTTGGGAAGTTCTTGAAACTGTTCAGCTTGCTGAGTTAGTTCGTGGGTTACCTGATGGGCTAGATACCGTACTTGGTGAACAAGGAAACACCTTGTCTGTTGGGCAAAGACAATTACTAGCGATGGCTCGAGTACTTGTGGTCACACCTAAAATTTTAATTTTGGATGAAGCAACGGCGAATATTGACTCAGGGACTGAGCAAGCGATACAAAAAGCATTACGAATGATCCGTCAACATACTACGCTCGTCGTGATAGCTCATCGTTTATCGACAATCGTCGATGCTGATCAAGTCGTTGTGTTACATCGTGGTGCAATTGTTGAGCAAGGTAAACATTTGCAGCTTTTACAGCAAAAAGGACGTTATTATCAAATGTACCAGTTGCAACAAGTTGGGGAATCATTGAATGCCCGTTGTGATGCTGAAATTGAGAGTATAACTAGTTAATTATTCTGCACTCTTATAATGCAAGACCTAAAGCCACTCATTCGAGTGGTTTTTTATTTTGTTCTTTCCTATTGAATAATATGGATAAATATATTTTGGCACACGATTTGCTATAACGTTAGTGCTGTTCAAGATATTGAGCGGCTTATTCACCTGACTTATAGGAGTGAGCATGAAATATATCATCGCAATCATTAAGCCATTTAAATTAGATGAAGTCCGAGAAGCACTATCAGATATTGGTGTTCAAGGGCTTACTATTACTGAAGTTCGAGGGTTTGGACGACAGAAAGGACATGCCGAATTATATAGAGGAGCTGAATATACTGTCGATTTTTTACCTAAAGTACGTATGGAAATAGCGGTTTCTGATGAGTTAGTAGAACAGGTAATTGAAACAATCGAAAAAAAAGCTTATACGGGCCAAGTCGGGGATGGAAAAATATTTATTTTGTCATTAGAGCAAGCTGTACGTATTCGTACAGGTGAAAAACAAGACGAAGCACTGTAGGAGAGCAATTATGCGCAAAGGGTTCCAATACTTATGTCTATTGATATCAATGGGGAGTTTTCCAATAACGGTGCTTGCAGCAGAGGAAATCCTAGATAAAGCGGATAACGCATTTATGATGATAGCGACTGCTTTAGTTATTTTCATGATACTTCCAGGTATCGCATTATTCTATGGTGGGCTACTAAGAAGCAAAAATGTTCTTTCTTTAATGGCTCAAACCGCGGTTATTTTCGCTTTAGTGTCTGTTATTTGGATTGTTTATGGGTACAGCTTAGCTTTTAGTGAGGGAAATGATTTTATCGGTGGTTTTAGTCAGATTATGTTAAAAAATATCACTGTTGAAAGCTTATCTGGACCGATCCCTCAATTTATTCACGTTGTTTTTCAAGGGGCATTTGCATGCTTAACGGTCGCATTGGTGGTTGGTGCACTAGGGGAGCGAATTAAATTTTCTGCAATTTTAATTTTTACGATTATTTGGACGACATTTGCTTATTTACCAATGGCACACATGGTATGGGGCGGCGGTATTTTATCGCAAGATGGCGCACTAGATTTTGCTGGGGGTACGGTTGTTCATATTAATGCGGCTGTTGCCGGTTTAGTTGGTGCTTACTTACTTGGGCATCGTACTGGGTTAGGAAAAGAGGCTATTAAACCACATAACTTACCTATGGTGTTTATGGGAACATCCATACTATTCATTGGCTGGTTTGGTTTCAATGCAGGTTCGGCCGGAAGTGCTAATAGTATCGCTGCATTAGCGTTTGTGAACACTATCGCAGCTGCGGCTGGTGCTATTTTATCATGGACTTTAGCTGAGTGGCTTTTCAGGGAAAAACCTTCATTATTAGGTGCTTGCTCTGGTTGCTTAGCTGGGTTAGTTGGGGTTACGCCAGCGGCAGGAACGGTTGGGGTCGGTGGGGCATTAATTATAGGGGTATTGTCTGGGCTGGCGGGTTTATGGGGTGTTGTGATTTTAAAGCGTCGATTAAAAGTTGATGATGTTTGCGATGTTTTTGGGGTTCATGGTGTCTGCGGGATTTTAGGTTGTTTACTAACGGGGGTATTTACTTCAACGGCATTAGGAGGAAGTGGTTTTGCGGAGGGTATTACGATGATGAAGCAAGTCGGAATTCAAGCTGTTAGCATACTAGTTTGTGTTGTTTGGACCGCAGTCGTTGCTTATATCGCATTTAAAGTGGCAGCGAAAACTTCAGGTTTACGCATTAATGTTGAAAAAGAAAGGGAAGGTTTAGATATTACTTCTCATGGTGAAAGTGCCTACAATTAATCTTAATGTAATGATAATTACAGGATAATACTGTGCTTTGTGTAAATTGATAATGGCAGCTTATTGCTGGCTGCCATTACCTTTTTAAACCGACTCATCTACCTTTCTAAGTAAGTAATCACTTACTCGAAACTCCGCTTTATTTATGGGGTTGCCTATGCCGAATTACACCTTCTTGGACTGCGGTTGCAACAAGATCACCTTGTAAATTATAGATTTGTCCTTTAACAAAACCCCTTCCACCAGATGCCGAGGGACTTTCTACGGCATACAGTAACCAATCATCAATTTTGAATGGACGATGGAACCACATTGAATGATCAATCGTTGCGACTTGTAGGTCTCGTTCCATAAAGCCTCTACCATGCGGTTGCAATGCGGCTGGAAGGAAATTGTAATCAGATGCATAACCTAACAAATAGTGATGCAGCGAAGGTAGATCCGGTAACTGTCCTTTCGCTTTAAACCAAATATAACGAAACGGCTCTTGAGGTGCGGAATCGAATGGGCTGTAAAACTCAACAGGACGAAATTCAAAGGGAGTTGGCCTAAGAGCATATTTTTTAACTGATTCTGGCAATTTATCAGCCAAACTTTGCACAATATCATCTTGAGAAATTAACGAAGTCGGTGGTGGTACATCCGGCATCAAGTTTTGATGATTATAACCTTCTTCTTGAGATTGAAATGATGCGGTCATAAAGAAGATAGGCTTGCCGTTTTGAATGGCGCTCACTCGACGTGCGCTAAAACTTCCGCCATCGCGTAAAATTTCAACGTCATAAACAATAGGACGTGAGCTATCGCCTGGACGTAAAAAATAACTATGAAAAGAATTAATCGCTCGCTCTTCAGGTATGGTTTGTTTCGCTGCATACATGGCTTGTCCAACAACTTGTCCGCCAAAAACTTGAGGCAAACCAAGGTCTTCACTTTGTCCCCGAAAAATACCTTCTTCAATTTTTTCGAGTTCGATTAGGCTAATTAAATTCTGTAATTCTGGGCTCATAGTCATCTTAGTTCTGTTATATGTGAATGAGATACTCGTATTTTCCCATTATTTATCCTGAATAGGTAGGTTAATTGTTATCGAATAAATTCAGGTTACGCATTGTTACATTTGGAAATATAAATGTATTATTCTACCAATATTAGCTATACTTTTTATTATTCACCAATCAGAAAATGATTTGTCTATTCCGATTATTTAAAAATGTTTTAGTAAACATTGTATTATAGGTAATAACTATGAAGTTTTTTCGCTACATTGTTAGCTTATTAGTACTTTTAATATTGGTTAGTTGTGAAGGGAATAGCACAAAGCCCAACGAAAAAGCACTTAATGCTAAAAATAGTAATAATAATCAGACGGTAGATTCAGGGAAAATCGAGGGCCGTGTTGTCATTTTACAGAATACTGCTTTACCTGAAGGTGCGGTTGTTACAATTACTCTGGCGGATACAACGGTGGCGGACTTGCCAGCCCTAATATTATCTCAAAAATATTATAATTCAGTGAACAATCGCCCGACAATTCCCTTTGAGCTCACTTACCAAAAAAATGAAGTTAGGCAGGAAGGTACACTCGTTGTTAATGCAACCGTGAACGCTGATGGAAAATTATTATATATTAGTGATAGTGTTGTAGAGGTTATCAATAACGGCATCACAAAAAATGTTGAATTATTGATGGTATCTGCAAACTAGCGAATAAGCGATTTCTTAGTTGAGTCGCTATTTTCAAAGGTTCTTTGTGTAATAAATCGTCACTTAATCATGGGTTTCTTGCTATTTCAACGACTATCAAGCATAATGCCCCTGCTTTGAAAGAAGCAATCAATGGGGGCTCTGTTGGTTCTCCCGCAACACTAACTTGTTAACTTGGTCAGGTCTGGAAGGAAGCAGCCATAGCAGGGGTCGTGTGTGCCGGGATGTCGCTGGCAGGGCTCCCACCCAATTCTACGTACTCTTCTCTGCATATCAATCCATATATTCTAATTTGTTATGAATATAATCTTTAATTGTTCTTTTCTTATTTTTATAAATGTAAATTAAGTTCATTAACTTAAATAAATTCAAAAGTTAAAAAAGAAAGGTTAAGAATACAACATTAATTATTATGATAAGAAAAAAGTAGATTGAAATGAAAAGCAGTAAAGGTTTTTATTAGCATAATTATAATGCTAACAATAATTACATCGCGTCCAGCCGATAAGTGGGTTTACCGGCCATAACCATTCACTATCTGTGCGTGTTAATGAGGTATTATCTAACAAACTTCCAAACAGAAGCTGGGATTTTATCATAAAGCTTATTCATTGTGAGTTCAGCTAAGCGGTGATCTGCTGCGGAGTAGAATAGCTCTAGCTCATCATCAGATAATTCATACTTGTTTTTTTCAATGACACGCTCAAGAGTTTCAATTGTTGTGCATTTTCTTAAACGCATCAGATAATCAAATTTGGTCATAATACCCTTTCTTTTGTGCAAAATTACTTATTAATATATGGTTTTATAGTTTGAACTAAAGATAAATAATATCTTTAGGTTTTGCTGGTTAGACATTTTAGGTCATCATCCAGCACAGCGACAAGACTCTGGTTCATTGCTTCCCAGTCTATAACTTCACTGAGCGTGATGACCGGGCTACCGAATAAGTCATAGGTCTCATCGAGGTACTCTTCGATAAGTGATATAACAAGATTCTCTTTTGGATATTTGATTTTAAACCGCCATACAAATGCAGCGATATGTTCAATAAGCTCATTCAAGGCTGCGCTTTGAGGGGAGCTTAAGTCATTAATCCAGTGTGTATTTGTTTTTTGTAAGCTTAAAATAGCATCTCTATTGAGGCTATTACATAAGTATTTTAGCTCTGCTATATCATGTTTTTTGGGTGAGTATTCATCCATAATCACCTCCGTAGGCGAATCTGACTTTTGCTGTGTGTATTTTTTATCAATAATAATATCATGTTAACTAATTAAAGCACCTATGTTCAATATAAAAGTTGTTCATTAATATATTGAAAAATATAAGATTATTGCTAGTTCGTTAAACTTTTCGAAGATTATTAATATAATACATAAGCGATGTTCGAATACGGACTGGCAGCTCGGACTAAACTAGCCGCGATATAATAATAGCATTATTATCACATATGTCACCACCAATAAACTACTTTTTTCTAATTTATTAGTGGGTGGTTGAAGTTTGAGTTGTGTATGTTCTGCTTAAACTCAATTTCATGAAGCATTTATATTATAGTTTACCCATCAGTTATTTTAGTGCGGTGAATATGAAGTGTTTATACAAAAGATGTTATAAAAATTATTATCCCATTTAATTCATTCAAATAATTTATTTTTACTAATAACAGAATTAAAAAATAAAAAAGCTTCTGCCTGAAATAGACAAAAGCTTTTTTTGTTAAGCATAACTTAAAGGTAGAGGTTCAAGGTTACCCCGGGTTTCAGGTCGGCCATTTTAACACCGGAATTCCACGTCATTAGGTCATTGAGTTTTATGCCATGACGTTTCGCAATGCTATAGTAGGAATCGCCTTTCCTTACTTTATAAGTTTTTGCCTTACGATTGCTCACCGTAGACGCTGTATTTGAAACTTTTAATACTTGCCCAGGCTTGATAACGCTTGCGGTTTTTAACCCATTTAGCTTTTGAATATTCTTCGCGGTAGTATTGAATTTTTTTGCAATACTTGCGACGGACTCACCTTTGCGCACCTTATATGTGGCTATTTTAGCCCTATTTTGACGCGCACTCGAAATTGCGGTGGGTTGTACTGTTTTTATCTGCTGATTTTGTTGCGCAGCTAAACGGATCGTGTTTAAAACATCTTGGTCTGACAGTGATATTTTGAATTGTTCAGCTTTCGCGGTAGGCAACATAATATAATGAGGGCCATTTGGCGATGTTATGCCACGTGTATAGCCAGAATTATATGTTTTTACCGATTCAACTGTTAGCCCAGCCAGCTCTGCTGCTTGAGATAACGTGATTTGTTGGCCGACATCAATTTGAGTGAGTGCTCTATTTTTATTACTTGTCGGTAAATTAACTTGATACTTTTCAGGGTTTTTCAATACTTGGCTAAGCGCTAAGATTTTAGGTACGTACTGTTTAGTTTCTTTTGGTAAAGAGAGTGACCAAAAATCAGTAGGTAACCCGGCAGCTTCATTTTTCTTGATAGCATTTTGTACGCAACCTTCTCCACAGTTATAGGCCGCAAGAGTGAGCTCCCAATCATGGCCGAACATAACATTTAAGTTTTCGAGAAGGTCAAAGGCTGCTTTAGTTGAAGAAACCACATCTCTGCGTTCATCAACCCATTGTGTCTGTTTTAGACCATATGAGCGTGCCGTGATAGGAACGATTTGCCATAGACCAGCAGCTTGTGCTGGGGAGGTCGCTTTAGGATTAAATGAGCTTTCAACAATAGGAATTAAAGCTAATTCCATAGGTAAATTTCGCTCATTAATTTCGTCTACGATGAGGTACATGTATGGCTCAGCTCTTAATGCCACATCGTAGAC
Source organism: Providencia sp. PROV201 (assembly GCF_028479545.1). NCBI lineage: Bacteria > Pseudomonadati > Pseudomonadota > Gammaproteobacteria > Enterobacterales > Morganellaceae > Providencia > Providencia sp. PROV201. Next base: position 67,011 of record NZ_JAMPNW010000015.1, on the reverse strand, counting down.
AAAACGTTGTTTATCTAAATAACTGTTTGCGAGTTCCCTAACTTGAGGTTTGTCAGGGATATCCATTTTTAGTTCATCGCTAATATAGCCCCATAAGTCATAATCGGCTTTGGGTAATTGTCGACTGGCTGCTTGGTTATGTGGTGCAACAGTTTCAATTGTATGGTTAGTTGGAGTTTTGTTCTGCTTAATTTTTTTCGGGGCAGTTTGGCATCCGGCCAACAGAACAACGGCGATAAGCGTCGCGATTATCTTCATTCTTTTCTATTGTTCTTCATTTTGATGTTTAAAAGTCGAACAATAATACTTATCCCACCCCGATATGACAATCATTAAACTTTAATATTGGTCTTTTAATTGACGCAACAGGGTGAAAACAGCCCTTAAAGGTGGATTTTGTACGTTAATATTGAGTTTTTTCTGTAATTGAACGTTATCGCATTGCAGAAAGATATTAATTTTTTTCTCTGTTTTCAATGAAGTGGGTACTGTTGGTTGATGTTTGTCACGTATTTGCGTTATTTTTTGTAAATATTGAGTGATGGCTTCATTTTCAGGCCATACATGGTGTGCAAATTTAAGATTAGATAAAGTATATTCATGAGCACAGCAAATTAAGGTTTCATCAGGAAGCTCGGCAATTTTTTGGATAGATTCGAACATTTGCTCGGGGGTTCCTTCAAATATCCGTCCGCAACCCGCGGAAAATAGGGTGTCACCACAGAATAGATAAGGTGCTTGGTAAAAGCCGATATGCTCAGAGGTATGGCCTGATAATGAAATAACCTGTAGATTGAACTCGTTAATTATAACCTTATCACCGTTTTCGACTATTTCTGTTGCCCCTTTAGATTGGGTTTCTTGTGGGCCAAAAACCGGAAGTGTTGTAAATTTGCTTAAAATCCCTTTTACACCGCCAGTATGGTCATTATGGTGGTGAGTTAGCAGGATGGCGACAGGAGCTAGTTGCTTGGCTGTCATTATTTCAAGCACGGGCTCTGCCTCTGCTGGGTCAACGATGATACACTGTTGGTGGCTATCGACTAAAACCCAAATGTAGTTATCGTTTAAAGCGGGTACTCGAATTAACTCCATAATGACCTCGATACTTGCTAATAGTTAATAGGGGAATTTCATGAAGCCTGCGCGTATTGATAAAAAAATTCAAATGCCTGTTAGTTGGTCTGATATTCCTTTTGGGGAACAATACCGTCAAGCTATAGAAAATCAACTTAGCCCTTGGTGGCCGAAGATATTCGGCTTTCATTTGCTTAAGTTAGGCCATTTAAGTACTGAAATCCATACCGACGATTGCCTAATTTCCCATCAGTTTAATGTTGGCACTGGTGACCCTCGTTTTAATCTTATCGCCAAGCCCGAAGCATTACCATTAACCCAAAAATCTATAGATGCCTGCCTAATGACTCACTGCTTGGCCTATAGCCATGACCCTCATTGGCTTTTACGGGAAGTTGACCGGGTGCTAATTGATGATGGCTGGTTAATCATTTCAGGTTTTAACCCTTTTAGTCTTGTCGGAATGGCGAAACTCGTACCTGTTTTGCGTAAACGGCAGCCTTATTGTAGCCGTTTTTTTCCATCTGTCAGGGTATTTGATTGGCTAAGTTTATTAAACTATGAAGTTTTATATCATCGTAATTGCCAAGTAATCCCTTGGTTGAGCGCACAAAGGCGAGTGAATAAAAGCTGTGGGGGGATTGGTGCTCTAAGTGTGATTGTGGCGCGGAAACGGACTTGTCCATTAACTCCGACACCACTAAAATTCAAACAACCAAAGGTTAAGATTGGAACCGCGCTTGGTGCTGCGAAGGAGATCAGTAAATCAATGAAGATAAACGACCCTTCTTAATTTTGTGCGGGTTGGTAACCGGTATCTTCTTTGGTCGGTGCTGAAGCCGCAGCACGAGCCAGCTCATCACATTTTTCATTTTCAGGGTGACCGGCATGGCCTTTGACCCAGCGCCAATCAATAGTATGTCTTTGAATTGCTTCATCGAGGCGTTTCCATAAATCCACATTCACCACGGGTGATTTATCGGCTTTGCGCCATTGTTTGCGCTTCCAACTGTGGATCCACTGGGTGATCCCTTGGCGTACATATTGGCTATCTGTGGTTAAAATAATATCACAAGGCCGCTTTAGGGATTCAAGAGCGACAATGGCTGCAAGTAGTTCCATACGATTGTTTGTGGTCATAAAATAACCATCGCTTAAGGTTTTTTCGTGTTGTTGATAACGAAGAACCACCCCGTATCCTCCAGGGCCTGGATTGCCCAAACAGGAACCATCCGTGAAAATTTCTACCTGCTTTGTCATTTCTGGTACACTCTATATTATTCATTCACCTCTAGTTTGACACAAAAAAACATTATGAGCACGGTGATAACCAGACAAATTGTCCTTGATACTGAAACCACGGGTATGAATAAGCTTGGGGTTCATTATGAAGGCCACAACATTATTGAGATTGGTGCGGTTGAAGTTATTAACCGTCGTTTAACAGGGCGTAACTTTCACGTCTATATTAAGCCTGATCGCTTAGTTGACCCTGAAGCATTTGAAGTTCATGGGATCAGTGACGAATTTTTACAAGATAAACCCGTTTTTGCAGAAATTGCAGATGAATTCCTTGAATTTATTCGAGGAGCTGAACTTGTTATTCATAATGCTCCCTTTGATATCGGGTTTATGGATTATGAATTCCGTAAACTCAATAAAGGTATTCCGCCTACACAAGAGTTTTGCACTATCACTGATAGCTTAGTATTGGCTCGTAAACTTTTTCCAGGTAAACGGAATAACTTGGATGCGCTATGTGACCGTTATTTAATTGATAACGCTAAACGAACACTGCACGGGGCGTTACTTGATGCCGAGATCCTGTCAGATGTCTATTTGGCAATGACGGGTGGGCAAACTTCATTGTCATTTTCGATGGATTCAGAATCTGCTAATAATGAGCAAGAGTATGAAATTCAAAGGATTGAGCGTCCTCAGAGTGGTCTTAGAGTCATTTTTGCTTCTGATGAGGAGCTCATTGCTCATGAAGCTCGGTTGGATATTGTTGATAAGAAGGGCGGGAAACCCTGTCTTTGGCGGCAATCTTCTGATGAAGCTGAAAATTTACATTAATAATTGAATTTATTATTAATGCATGCGAATGGATTTACATTATGAGCCCTTTCAAAGGCTAAAAACTGCTCAACTGCGCGATTTTACAAGAAAAAGTGTTGACGAGTTCTTCAAGTCTTCGTAATATGCATGGCGTTCCCAACAGGGAACATCAGGAGCGGTAGTTCAGTTGGTTAGAATACCTGCCTGTCACGCAGGGGGTCGCGGGTTCGAGTCCCGTCCGTTCCGCCAAATTATAACGCCACGCTAATAAATTAGCGTGGCGTTTTTTTTTAGCATGACAGTATTTAGCTGCATGAGAGTTCCTTTCTTTTTTGTATCACTTTTTTGTTGAATTTATAAACAATACATTTTTTGCTTCTAATGACTTCTTTGAGTTAATTTTTGATATAAGGAGATTTATAATTAATAGATTTATGAGAATAATTTATATTCTTTTTAATCACATTAACTATTTTTAGGTTCTATCACGATTTTATCGAAATTATAAGTTTGAATTCTGTATGACTGTATTAATAATAATTCGCATGAACTCTAACTAAGATAACAGATCTGAAATAATCTAACCAATCTTTACCTAATGCTTTAAGGTATATATGAAGGCTATCAATAGAAATAGCAGATTGGCCATTCTCATACCTTGATATTTGTTGTTGGCTTAAATTTAATAATTTTCCTAATTCTGTTCCTGTTAATGATTTTTCAATACGTGCGGATTTCAAGTATTTTGCGGTAGCCATAACAATATCTAGGTCATTACCTTTATTCAATTCTTTAGTATTGATATATTTCATTTTATACTCTCTCTATTAGGAACTTATTATTTTAAAGTTAGCTATTAAAGATGGCATTACTTTAAATTTTTTGATTTTCTCTATGAGTAATAGATTATATTTTTTAGTTACCAATGTGAAATTGTTTTAATGAATCAAAAATAGTTGATTTGATAGTTTTTGCCTATTGATATTAATGTTAATAATGAGTGTAGACTATTAAATCAAAATATAGGTTTTTATAGTTCAATAAAAACAATGCATTACATCAATCTTATAAATTGACTTAAAAGTGAGAATATAATAAACAATAAATGAAAAAAATGGATTTATAGTCATCTAAAAATAATTATTTATATTTTTACATAAAATTACAAAAAAATATTTATAGATTAAGTTGAAAGAGTGATTTATTAGGGATTGATTTGGTACTTATCGGTAGGTAGCATATAAATTTAATTATAGGCAAAGCATAATTAAATCTGCTTAGTTGGATAAAAATGAAAAGGGCAACACGAGTAAGAGATACAATATTGATTATTACCTGAACTACTTTGTAAGTAGAACGCCATGTGTTAAATTTTATTTAATTTATCTTTCCTGTTACAGACAAAATATGGGCCAAATGAACTAGAGAAAAGGTACCAATCAGAAGTTATCTCATCAATTTCTACATATGCAATTGAATTTAGATTGAATACCTTGAAATATTTTTCAAATGTATCATCAGGAACATTGTCATTTAAAGATTTTTTATCATAATTTATTGTTAATTTTAAATCCTTCACATACTTTCTTGATGATTGATTGAAATGAACAACTCGATTAACAGTATATGTCTTATCAGTTGTAATTGTTCCTAATAATTTAATATATCCACTGTTATCATTGTTTTTTACTAATTTCATATTTAGTCTATATGATGATTTGTTATTGGCTAATATGAAATTAGAGGAAACAGTTGCTTCACAATATTGTGTTTTACTTTTTTCTAAATTTAAGTAAAATAACAAGGAAACGATAATTAATGAAAAAAGTAGTATCAATGAATATAGTGTTTTATTAGTCATTTTTATCCTGCCAATTCACTCTTGTTGAAATGCAATCTTTGTTTTTTTTGCATTTTACTAATAAGCTATGTTTGCTTTTCCCTAAGTTTTGTATGTTGTTATAATAATAAAAAATATCAGAATCTTCACAGGTTAAGTTAAAATCAATTACTTGTTTGCTTATTGTGTCACTTATGTTTTTTTCATAATTATCTTTGAACCCATAAACAGGGCAATTTCCAATTGTGCTAATTTTGTATGATTGTATTGATGTATATGGAAATTTTACTGCATGAATTTGATTTATAAGGTAAATGATCACCAAAATTAAAAAAATACTAATTATCAATAATGTTTTTTTAACAATATGATTTTTATCACTAAGTAATAGTGATTTGTTAGATTTATTGCTTGAAGTGGGAGGGGGATCTAGGCTTTTCTCTATTTTATTATTGAATTTGGTAATCGATTCTTCAATTTGAATTTCAGAAGAGATCACAAGACCTTTTTTTGATATGCTTAGGATCGCATTTTCAACTAAAAGCTGTTGATGTAATACCTTTCTTAATGTACTAATGTATTGGTTAAGGGTGTTTATCGAAACTTTTAAGTCATATTTATTTAATATTTTTTCTAGTATCTCTTCACGAGTGATAGTCGTTTTATTATTCTGAATTAGTATTATGAAAATATAATTCAACACGGGTGTTAATTTCATTACACTGAGTTCTGTTTCTACCCTAAATATTTCACCTAAGTCAGAGTTATATTTTATTATGTTGTTCAGTATATATATCATACATGACTCTTATTTAGTTATTAAAATATGTGCTTAGTTTGGTCACTTTTAGCTAACATGATAGTCATTGATTTTAAAGTAATTATATCAGTGTAATATACTACTCTCTTCTTGAGAAGAAAATATGAAAATAAATTTTTGTTTATAACGATTGGTTATATATGTAATGGCAAAAATTTCAGTGTATTGTATTAATGAAGCTGATATTTTTGTTTTGATGTCTCGCACATAGATAAAAAGCAGTATTAACCACTATTTTAAATCATAGAGACCTAAATTAATTTGCTATTTTTATTTTTTAATTTATTGATATAATTGAATTTTAGGTGCAATTGCCAATTGGGTAATATTTATCAAATATTACAATATATTTACGACTTTTCTTTTTAAGACGCTCATCTTTAGACTCTTGGCCGGGTAATAAGTAAAATACATAAGGCTCAGAATCATCATTAGCATCACAGCTTTCATGTAAGAGTACTCTAAAATAGGTATTACCCGTATTTTTTAGAGTGTTAGTACTTGGATTAAGCTCATATTTAAAATCTGGTTTTTGAGGTCTCACAACGAAATAGGTTTCTAGGCTAACCGTTGGGTAAAATAAAGTTCGCTTTTTTTGTTCATCATCATTACGCATATCAAGAGGGGTTTCGCTAATGATGATCTTATAATAGCGCTCGGTCTCATCGGCTTCTCCTCGATAAAAAATCTTAAAAAACTCTTGTTCCCCAGGTAATAAAATTTTCTTCAATGGAGTAAAAATAATCTCGCCATTATGGAGAGGTGCCCCATATTCTTGGTTACCTGGTTTATCAATTTTGTAGGCACTAAAACTATATAAATTAGTCTTATCTGTGTCGTTGATGTATGGCTTAGAAAAAAACTCTTGCCCTGACTCCATCGAAGAAATATCTGCATTGATATATAAAGCAATAGCATTATTGTAAAATACTGATAGCACAACTAATAATAGGATTTTAAGTAAATAAAATAGTTTCATATTAAAAAATCCAAACCAAAATTTAAGTGTATATGGGGTTCAATAAAAAGGGGACTTGAATTTTTACAAGTCGCCCTAAAAGTAGCCATTAGATATTATTGAATATCGGGCCCTGTCCAAATAGCTTTGACAGTTATTGTGCCACTTGCAGAAACGGTGCCTAGCCAATCAATACCATCCAATGTAAAAAATGATTCAGAGTCATTCATTGGAAATGATAAATCTAAGTTAGTTCGATAAAAAGACCCTAAATCCTCATTAGGCCTATCCCATGGTGTTTCAGACCATAATGCATTTTTTAATGAAATTTCATTATTATCACAACTTGCTCGGTGTGATTCTTTAGTGCCATTTTCATTTTTAAATGAAAGATAAGCGGAAAAAGGAACATTAAGTTTATTATCGCTTGAGGTAAATAAACAGTATGACTGTCCTTTTAATGTTGTGTTTGGTCCTTCAACTTTTGCTGTAATAGAGTCCGCTTGCCTTGGCCCGCTAGTCGTGACGATATAATTAAATTCTATCGGTGGCTCATCATTGCCGACTTTTCCTGTTTTGGATTGGTTTGGGTTAAAATCTGCAGGAATAATACTAATTCCATAATCTCTCGGCTTAATTATTAAGAAATTTGAAGGTGTAAATTCGTAAAATCCAGATTGAGGAAGTGGTGATTGAAAACCAAAAGTATATACACTATCAGCAAGTGTGACTGTTGAATTAGGTGAAGCGTCAACAATTGATTTTAAATATTCATTTGAGAGAAAAACTTCAATATTTTGTGAACCATTATTAAAGATCTCTGACATGTTTGTTGTTGATGACCAATTTGTCCAGCGTGTGCTGTTACTCCCTTTATATTGAATAAGTGCAGCACGGGGATCTCTAGCTAAACCTAACTTTGCACTATCAATATACATACGTACTGTAAATGTACCGCCGATAGATTGTCCTTGGGTTTCTAATTCAACCAACTTACAAATAATTCCAGAAGTATTTCCAACAATTCCTGTCGAGCAAAAATTAGAACCGAGCCCAATAGTTGGATTGCCATTGCTATCCACAAAGACTTCTTGTAAGGCGCCCGTTCCTTTTAGAATAATATTGCCTTTTTTATTGGTTGGAATGTAATGTTGTTGTGTTGTTGTTCTTCCTCCACTCGTCATACAGGTCGAGTTACTTAAATCATAATCGTCGCGGCTTGTGCAGGTTCTTAAATCAAAAGTGTACTCTGTTCCTGGTGGGATTTCGGCTAACCAGCGATAAAAAGATTCAGAAAATATTGGTCTTGAATATCCAGACTCACCCGGTGTTCCTGTTTGTTGGATTTTATATGCACCATTATCTCGTAATTGCTGAGCTGACCAATAAGACGTTGCCGGGCAATTTCGGTTATTTGTCATGCAACGATTCCCGATAAAAGGTTGGCTTACGGGAGAATTTTCTAACCAGATATCACCTGTATTATAAGTTGAGCTAAAAGGTGTTCCTGTATATCCCATATAGCCTAAACTATATTGTCTATTGCGCTGGTATTTTGTGAATACATTTGAGCCCGAGAAGCGTGGGTCAACTCTATTGGCAACAATAAAGAATTCGTTATCAACTTGGTTTTCAACAATGACATACTCTTGTAATGGCGCTGTTGCAGAAAACGAATTCGGTATCAGAACCGAAAATGAAATAAAAAATGCTGTTATCGATAATAATCGCATATTAAATTAGCCTTAAAGTGATAATTAACGTTTAGCCAATGCTTCTTGAGGTTGACATGTCACCTCACCGACCCACAATGCACCACGTGCACCTTGAAGGTTTAAATCTGCTTCGCAAATTGTTTGCTGATCATCTTGTAATAAAGATATCACTGGATATCGGACGTCAACGTCCATGGAAAACTCACCATTTTGGTCCGTTTTTGTGCGACCAATATGATTTCGAATTGAGGCATATTTTATATATTCACCATTTGGTGATTTCAGACGACCAAATACCGTGACTAATTGTCTTACCTCAGGTTGATAAAGAGCAATGTTCCCTGGGTATAATGTGACGGATTTATTTCGCCCTGAAACAATATCAAAACTGTCTTTTGATTTTCCGTCATTCATTAATTGAATGTCATAATCCGAATAAGGGGATAATGGAATAAAGGTATTCTTTCCGCTAATTGGGTAATTCTGCCCATTTACTTTTGCGACCATGCTGCCGCTACCTTTTATATCGGAATTGATAATGACGCCCGATTTGCCTTGTTGCCCACTTGGCATGATCATGCCGTTGCTATATGCCACAGAGCCACGAGAGGTTAAATTACCATTAAGCCTGTTATTATCAGGGCGATTAATAGTCACGGTACCTGAGTTATATTTAGTATCATAAGAAGCATAGCCTAATGTTGAAAAATTGGATTCACCATTATCTTTATCTCGGACTAATTTGGAGACAGAAACCCCTGCATTGGTAATCACTGAATTTTCAAAATTCTTATTCGCATAAATATTTGCTTTCACATTACCATTTGTTGAGGAAACACCCGTGCTCAACCATGTTGATAAAGGTAAGGAAAAATCGAGGTTAATATATTTCTCGTTGGTGCTATTTTGATTATCATAATGATAACGCTGTACACCCGCCCTTAACCCAACCGTTCCATAACGGCCAGAGAATAATGTATTCGCATATTCATAGTTAATTGAATCACTGCCAATACGGCGATCTTTAGTATTACTAATAGTCAGTGACCCTGTTCTATCAACTATTTTGTCAAAATTAATGGTCCCGCCATAAGAATAACTGTCAGCATCATAAAGTGGTAAGTCACCGCTCACTACAGTTTTTTCTTTAGATGCCCACAAAGAACCGTAACCTTCAGGTATATTGACCGAAAGAGTCGCAATGTTCCGATAACTACCATGGTTTTCTAGCATCCCTTGCCAGTTAACTGAGATATAGTTATTTAAAGCCGCATTGATACTTGTTTCTTGTACAACAAATTTATCAAATCCATAATTTGACATTTGAAAACGCACGCCAGACAACACTGGGAAGTTATAAGCGAAAGAGGCTCCGATTAAATGGCTTTTACCAGGAGTTTGACTCGTTGAGCCTTCATCTCTTACATAATGACGCTTATCAAAGTCAATATAACCACCATAAACTTCCCAATTGAGTTTACCAAAACCGCCTGTTATCGCACCGAAGGATTTATTAATTGTTTGGTGCTGTGTTGTGACAATTTTGCCATCGATAACCGTCTCAATAGTGACGTCGTAAATGCCATAGGGCAGTATACTTGTATCAATTTCAAAATTACCCATGGGAAAATTTTGAATATTTAATAATTTACCTTGTCGATAAATACGTACTTCACCAGGACTATTTAAAAAAGCATAAATCGGCGTGAGTGATTGCTGCTTATTTGTCACCATACTTGAGGAGTTGTTCCCTATTGATGCCGCATAAATTTTACTGCTGCTAAGGGCAGTTAAGCTGGCAATAGATTGCAAATTCCACGTACTCATTAGCCCAAGAGCAAAACGGAATCCGTTGAAGTCACGCTCATACATTGCACGATACAATTCAACATTAGAATTAGATTTTCCAATGCTATATGCTGATGCATTTACATTAAAGTGATGTTCCGCAGCTGCGAATAATGTATCTAAATTGAAATAGCTACTGGATGTATCTTTTGAATCTTTAACACGGCTCTGAAATACCCCTAAATCATAGTTAGCTACTGCTGAAAATGAATTAACTGAAGAATTTCCTAGTACAGATTGCCGCGCATGTTCTTTTGGCGAAAAAGCAGCTTTATCAACATCTAATGATAAATTAAATGAAGAAATATTTAATTGAAGGGTTGCATTATTATCAATAACAATGCCATTATTTTCATTAAAAATGGCATCCTTTTTTTCTTCAAGTTTATCGATTAGTAAATTATTTAGTTTCGCACCGTGCTCATTTTCAATGAGATGAATACTTGATAATTTAATATTACCATGATCGACTACAATAACTGCATCTGCAATTTTGCTTTCGCTCTGATTGGTTACCGTATCATCATTTAGTCGTAAAAAAACAGGTACAGACATTCCTTCTTCCAATGCACTAACAAATGCAGGAGGAATAATATATCCACCGATCTTAACGCTTTTCATTTCATTGGCATTAATCGTATTCGAAAAAATAATACTTAATATTGATAAAGCAATAGCACTTTTACGCATAATTTAAGTCCATTCTTAATTATTTGACAACAATGAACTCTCCTTTGTGCCAAATACCTACGCTTGATTTTTTATTTGTGACATCGACAAATTGTAATTTGACGGCTAAATTTGGCATGAGGTAATAACGCTCGCGGCAAATACCATCCACTCCGTGTTTTTGTTTTTCTGCTAAACAAGGGCCTGAAGCCACTACACGGAAGGTGCTGTTTCCAGTATTCGAAACTTGAGAACTAGTGTATTTATAATTAAATTTTTCAATTCTTGGTGCGACTACGAGAATTGTACTAATTGTTGCTGATGTTGTTGCTGATGCCGATTTTGCACTTTGTGTAACACCACTCTCGCCAATAGGATCATCTTTCCAATTTAATCTATAGTAACGTTCTTTATTATCTTTTGGGCCTTGATAAATTATCTTAAATATATCTTTTGCATTCCCTGGGAGAATTAAGTTGGCGGGCGTTGATAATATTTCATTAGGGTCATTAACTGGAATTACTTTTCCAGTATCAAGTGGTGAATCTATTTTTTCTATCGTTAAATTTACCAATCTTGCGGTATCTACTGTATTTTCAATTTCTTTAGAGAAGGTGTCTTCATTCGATGATATTATTTCAGTAATGTTTCCCACGTTGACAGCAAAACTGTTTTTTAATGGTAAGCATGATAATAAAATTAATGCTAATGTTATCTTTTTCATAATCGTAAATTTCAAAAATGAATGACGATAAAGATATTATTTCCCTATAGTATCTTTATCGTAATATTTAATTATCTAATAAGGAGATATTGAATTAAGGAGCTGGTGTGAAATCACCGTCCCAAGTTGCAGTAAATTGAACTTTCACATCACCATCCCATGTACCATCAGTCAGTGCTTTAAAGTCAGTCGCTGCACCATCAGCTTCAGCGCCAGCAATAACAAAGGTGAATTCACCGCGATCTGCTGCACGCTCAGAGCCATTATAGATACCATCAGCCGCTAAATTGTCTAAACCAGAAGTTAAACCGGTTGATGTATCAATTAATACTAAATCATTATTTTTAGTCAGATCTTCGCCATTCCATTTAACCCCAACAGTTAATTTAGAATCGTCAGTTGTTCTTGCTAATGTATTAGCAATAATTTTTGATGCTAATTTAAAATCTGTTGCACCAGCTTGGCCTTGAATAGCGATATCAAATGCTCCATTTTGTTGGTTAAAGCTTTTTTGGCCTTCGGCATAATTAAAAGTTAAACTTCTTAATGGAGTCACAACTAACATACTTGTCGTGTCTTTAATTGCAGTCGCTTGCCATGTTGCTGTTGCTTGAGCGGTGCGTGTATCTGCATTTGCAGCTGTAGCAAAAGAAGCTGCGATAATTGTTGATAACAATACAGAAGCCATTTTTTTATTTAACATACTAATCTCTCTTTTTATATTGATAGAAAACAATAGTAAAATTAGTTATTTAATTTTTACATATTGATATGGTTTTATTGAATTTAAAATGGAATATTTAAATATCTTTCATGCTGTTTATTAATATTTGGATTGTTTTTTTACTTAAAATTATATCGTTTCTTTTATTTTCTTCAGAGAAACAATCAATATAGTAAATCATTTCAATCCATCTTTTATCTAAAACGGTTAAGATTTCATTTAATTGGTCTAGCGATAATGAACTGCTACCAGTTTCATAGCGAGATACCTGTTGTTGGCTAATGTTAATTAATTCTGCCAACTGTTTTCCTGTCATGTTTTTTTCTTTGCGTGATTTTCGTAAATAATTTCCTACATGACTACTAATTATATTAGCTTTCATTTTTTCAGCCTCTAATATTAATAGATCTATTTATATGATATTCGTTAACTCACTCGCTTGCTTAATTGAGTGTTATAATAAATACATTAAAAAAAGAGTAAATGGCTGGATTTCTATTAAAAAGTTATTATTAATAGGTTTTTTCTATTGATATTGTTTTTTTTGGCATTATCTAATTGAAAAATACACTCCCACCAGTTTAATTGGTTAAAAATACACTTAATAGTGTTGAAATAAGGGGATTTAATAAAAAAATACACTAAATAAGTGTAAAATTATTATAATTGTTAACAAATGTATATTTAATTAAGAAGCATAAAGAATCCACATTGAAAGTTACAATTTATTACAATTAAAAGGGGGGATAATTTAGAATAAAGGCGGGATACTAATTATATTGGTAAAATTATAATTTTTGATGTGTTTTTAGCCCTATTATTTATTAATAACTCAACTAACTAGTTTAATGTGTATGATGTTAAAATTCCGCTTCGTTAACTAGATATATGATATAACATCAATGTTTAGTAGATTGATACTATAGTATCAACTTTTTCATATCTTGACCCTATTGTGATACATGGGGTTTAGGCCTAAGATTTCGCCTTACAGGCCAATTTATTTTCTATAACCTCATCAGGTTTTTACCAGTGAAAATAGAATCTGCGATAGGTTACTACGCTCTCTAGTGTCCCTTATTTTAATTTCAGCAATATCGATTATGATGTCTTTATCTGTGGATGCAGCGTGCTATAGAAATAATAATGGGTAAGGCTTTCTCTTTGTAATTAGGTCACTAAATGCATATAGGTTTTGCAGTGCCTAATACTATACACGTTTGTTCTAAAAGCAATTCTTCAGTTAGGGATTCACTAATTATTACTTAATAAGTTAGATATACGGATCCACCTAACCGCTAATTAAGATTGCACTGTTGTCTTTTGAAAGTCACTTTCATTCAAAACTATACATATAAGAACTGTGAACTGTATAGGAATTTCTGTTGTAAAAACGTTGGTTGTTAGAAGTGCACGCACTATCTATTTCTGATCATTAGAAGTGGTGGGTATTTCAGCATAAACAAAAATACTCGGGTATATTGAGTTTTTTTGCCTAAAACTTTGCCAATTATCACTAATGTGGCAGCTAAATGTGCTAGATACATAAATCATCTTGATCCCAGACACCGAACTCAGGTTTAATAAGGTTAGTCACTTGCGCAAAAATGTAAGCCTTAAGGGATATTTTGCGCAATAGAATGGATTCAGCTTTGCGGCAGTTCAATTTATTTGCGATCTGCTGCCATGAACATAGCAAATATTGCGGTATAGGTAGAATTGGGTTACTTTCAATCGCTCTATTCGTGAAATGCTCAGTTTGTTGGCGATGTGTTGTAGTTCCTTAGGGAAAGGAGCATATGGCGATACATCGGTAAATTGACATTTTCATGTTACAGCGAAATTAAAGTAGCACTATCTGTATTGCGTTGAAAAAATTGGTTTAAGTACGTTTTTATCCTACCTGGAGTATACTGATGACGACTCGTAAAACCCTTGCTAATGCTATCCGCTTTCTAAGTATGGATGCGGTTCAAAAAGCAAAATCAGGGCATCCTGGCGCGCCAATGGGCATGGCTGATATTGCTGAAGTACTGTGGCGTGACCATATGAATCATAACCCAGCAAACCCACACTGGGCAGATCGTGACCGTTTTGTTCTATCAAATGGCCATGGTTCTATGTTGATCTATAGCTTGCTGCATCTTGCAGGTTATGACTTACCTATCGAAGAGTTAAAAAACTTCCGCCAACTACACTCTAAAACACCAGGCCACCCAGAATATGGTTATACTCCAGGCGTTGAAACAACAACCGGTCCTTTAGGTCAAGGTATTGCAAACGCAGTGGGCTTTGCGGTTGCAGAACGCACATTAGCAGCGCAATTCAACCGTCCTGGTCATGATGTTGTAGACCACCACACTTATGTGTTCATGGGTGATGGTTGTATGATGGAAGGTATCTCGCATGAAGCGTGTTCTTTAGCGGGTACACTGAAATTAAATAAACTGATCGCATTCTATGATGACAACGGCATCTCTATTGATGGTGAAGTTGAAGGTTGGTTTACTGACGACACAGCAGCACGCTTTGAGTCTTATGGCTGGCATGTTATTCGTGATATCGGCGGCCATGATGCATCACAGATCAACGCAGCAATCAATGAAGCGAAGAAACAAGCTGATAAACCAACACTGATTATGTGTAAAACGATCATTGGTTTTGGTTCACCAAATAAAGCCGGTTCTGAATCTGTTCATGGTGCACCTTTAGGTGATGCTGAAATTGCAGCAACTCGTGAAGCTCTAGGTTGGAACTACGGTCCATTTGAAATTCCTAAAGATATCTACGAAGCTTGGGATGCTCGCACCGCAGGTAAAGAAAAAGAAAGCGCATGGGATAAAAAATTCGCCGCTTATGCAGCACAATTCCCTGAATTAGCTGCGGAGTTCACTCGTCGTATGAATGGTGAATTACCGGCTAGTTTTGACGCAGATGCGAAACAATTCGTTGAAAACTTGCAGCAAAACCCAGCGAATATTGCCAGCCGTAAAGCATCACAAAATGCATTAGAAGCGTTCGGTAAAGTTTTACCTGAATTTATGGGCGGTTCTGCAGACTTGGCGCCAAGTAACTTAACTATGTGGTCAGGCTCCAAAGCACTGAATGTTGACCCAGCGGGTAACTACATTCACTACGGTGTTCGCGAATTTGGTATGTCAGCTATCATGAACGGTATCGCGTTACATGGTGGTTTCATTCCTTACGGCGCGACATTCCTGATGTTCGTTGAGTACGCACGTAATGCGGTTCGTATGGCTGCACTGATGAAAGTGCGTAGCATCTTTGTTTATACCCACGATTCTATTGGTCTGGGTGAAGATGGCCCGACTCACCAACCAGTTGAGCAACTGGCGAGCCTGCGTGTGACACCAAATCTCAGCACATGGCGCCCTTGTGACCAAGTTGAATCTGCGGTGGCATGGAAATATGCTATTGAACGTAAAGATGGCCCAAGCGCTTTAATCTTCTCTCGTCAGAATTTAGAGCAACAACCTCGTACTGCTGAGCAATTAGCCAATATCGAGAAAGGGGCTTATGTCCTGAAAGATTGTGCAGGTACGCCTGAATTAATCTTTATTGCGACAGGTTCTGAAGTGGAGCTGGCAGTTAAAGCAGCTGACCAACTGACAGCGGAAGGCCGTAAAGTTCGCGTTGTATCAATGCCTTCTACTGATGCATTCGATAAACAAGATGCGGCATACCGTGAAGCAGTATTACCTGCCAATGTGACAGCGCGTGTTGCTATCGAAGCAGGTATTGCAGATTACTGGTTCAAGTACACTGGCTTAAACGGTGCCATCATCGGTATGCATACCTTTGGTGAATCTGCACCAGCGGAAGAACTGTATAAAGAGTTCGGCATCACTGCAGAAAAAGCAGTTGAAGCTGCGAAATCTCTTCTGAAATAAGTGATTGCATTTTGGGGTATCCATGTGCGGATGCCCCTCGTAATCATGTTTTGCTGAACAACGCCTAATGATAAGTTAGGCGTTGTTTTTTTGTGCACCGATTAACGATTTTCTATTGCGTTCTGTAAATATATCCCTTACTCTAACCTTAGATAAGCTGAACCGTTTCAGTTGTATGCTACTGAATGAAAATATTTTTTAAAAATGTCGGTTGAAGCACACTTTTGATGTTTGACAGCTAAAATGAGCAGTAGAGTTGGTGTGAGTCAGTTATCCTTAGCAACCGTGTGATTTTGCTCAGATACAAGGTGTAGAATGGCAATCAGGGTAGCAATAAACGGCTTTGGCCGCATTGGTCGAAGTGTTTTAAGAGCGTTGTATGAATCAGGCCGTCGGGCAGAGATTGTCGTGGTGGCGATTAATGAACTGGCTGAACCTGAAGGTATTGCGCATTTGCTGAAGTATGATTCCAGTCATGGGCGTTTTGCTTGGGATGTGCGGCTTAACGGTACACTTTTGCAAGTTGGTGATGACAATATTCGCTTGTTTCATCAGCCGGCTATTCATGAATTACCATGGAAAGAGTTAGGCATTGATGTTGTGTTGGATTGCAGTGGGGCCTATGGCTCAAGGGATGACGGTTTACAACATTTAGCCGCAGGTGCTAAAAAAGTGCTATTTTCTCATCCCGGAACTGATGATCTTGATGCGACGATTGTTTATGGGGTTAACCATGAGACTTTAACCGCTCAAGACAAAATTGTTTCCAATGCCTCTTGTACCACCAATTGTATTATTCCAATTATTAAATTACTTGATGAGGCATTTTCGATTGAGTCGGGAACGGTGACGACGATCCATGCGTCAATGAATGACCAGCCTGTTATCGATGCCTATCATAAAGATTTACGCAGAACTCGCGCGGCGAGTCAGTCTATCATTCCTGTTGATACCAAGTTAGCAGCAGGAATTACGCGAATTTTTCCGAAATTTAAAGACCATTTTGAAGCTATTTCTGTTCGTGTACCGACGACGAATGTGACAGCAATTGATTTGAGTGTTACCGTACATGACGATGTCTGTGTTGAAAAAGTCAATCAGCTACTGCGAGGCGCTGCACAAGGGTATTTTCGTGGTATAGTGGACTACACAGAATTACCGCTGGTCTCGATGGATTTCAATCATGATCCACACAGTGCTATTATTGATGGTACACAAACGCGAGTTAGTGGTAAGCATTTAATTAAAACCCTAGTTTGGTGTGATAACGAATGGGGGTTTGCTAACCGGATGCTAGATACAACATTAGCAATGGCAGCGACAGGTTTAAACTAATTGGCGACTGACAGACAGCAGGGCATGATAACATTATTGCTTTGCACAGTCGCTGATGGAAACTTTATAGAGAATCAACGAGAGGATTCACCATGTCTGTAATTAAGATGACCGATTTAGACTTAGCGGGTAAACGCGTATTCATCCGTTCTGACTTAAACGTTCCTGTAAAAGATGGCAAAGTTACTTCTGATGCACGTATCCGTGCTTCATTACCAACAATTGAAGCTGCTCTGAAACAAGGCGCTAAAGTCATGGTCACTTCTCACCTTGGTCGTCCGACCGAAGGCGAGTACAACGAAGAGTTTTCACTGCAACCTGTTGTTGACTATCTGGCCGACAAAATGGATTACCCAGTTCGTTTAGTGAAAGACTACTTGAATGGTGTTGAAATCAACGCTGGCGAGTTAGTTGTGCTAGAAAACGTTCGCTTTAATAAAGGCGAGAAAAAAGACGACGAAACGCTGTCAAAACAATATGCGGCATTATGTGATGTTTACGTCATGGACGCATTTGGTACGGCTCACCGTGCACAAGCGTCAACACATGGTGTTGCTAAATTCTCTCCAGTGGCTTGTGCTGGCCCACTACTGAGTGGTGAGTTAGAAGCATTAGGTAAAGCATTAGATAACCCAGCTCGCCCAATGGTTGCGATTGTTGGTGGTTCTAAAGTGTCAACTAAACTGACTGTATTAGATTCTCTATCTAAAATTGCAGACCAGTTAATTGTTGGTGGCGGTATTGCGAATACCTTTATCGCAGCAGAAGGCAATAATGTTGGTCGCTCATTATATGAAGCGGACTTAATCCCTGAAGCGAAAAAATTACTGGCTAACTGCCAAATTCCAGTACCAACCGATGTTCGTGTTGCTACCGAGTTCTCTGAAACTGCGCCAGCAACCTTGAAAGCAAGTACTGAAATTAAAGACGACGAACAAATTCTGGATTTAGGTGACGAATCTGCACAGCGTTTGGCTGAGATCCTGAAAAATGCCAAAACCATTCTTTGGAATGGCCCAGTAGGCGTGTTTGAGTTCCCTAACTTCCGTAAAGGTACTGAGATCGTTGCAAAAGCAATCGCAGACAGCGACGCATTCTCTATTGCTGGTGGTGGTGACACACTAGCAGCTATCGATTTATTCGATATTGCTGACAAAATTTCATATATCTCTACTGGTGGCGGTGCTTTCCTTGAGTTCGTTGAAGGCAAAAAGCTCCCTGCCGTTGTGATGCTAGAAGAACGTGCTAAAGCGTAATTAATTGTTCATACACAACAGGCAGCGTAGGCTGCCTGTTTACCACAGGACCTTTTCACATGTCTAAAATTTTTGATTTTGTTAAACCGGGTGTTCTTACTGGTGATGATGTACAGAAAGTTTTCGCAGTTGCTAAAGAAAATAACTTTGCATTGCCAGCAGTGAACTGTGTTGGTACGGATTCAATTAACGCCGTACTTGAAACGGCTGCTAAAGTGCGTGCGCCAGTTATTGTGCAGTTTTCTAATGGCGGAGCTGCATTTATCGCAGGTAAAGGCCTGAAAGCTGAAGGCCAACAAGCAGCAATTTTAGGTGCTATCTCTGGTGCCCATCATGTACACCAAATGGCTGAGCACTACGGTGTTCCTGTTATTCTGCATACCGACCACTGTGCGAAGAAATTACTGCCATGGATCGACGGTCTGTTAGATGCAGGTGAAAAGCACTACGCGAAAACAGGTAAACCACTGTTCTCTTCTCACATGATTGACCTGTCTGAAGAATCACTGGAAGAAAACATCGAAATCTGTGCTAAATATTTAGCGCGTATGGCTAAAATCGATATGACACTCGAAATCGAATTAGGCTGTACCGGTGGCGAAGAAGACGGTGTTGATAACACGGGTATGGACAGCTCTGAGCTGTACACTCAACCAGAAGACGTTGCATACGCATACGAAAAACTGAATGCAGTAAGCCCTCGTTTCACTATCGCGGCTTCTTTCGGTAACGTTCACGGTGTTTATAAACCAGGTAACGTCCAGCTAACGCCAAAAATTCTGCGTAATTCACAAGACTACGTTTCAGAAAAATATAACCTGCCACACAACAGCTTAGACTTCGTATTCCACGGTGGTTCTGGCTCAAGTGCTGCTGAAATCAAAGAAGCAGTGAGCTACGGTGTTATCAAAATGAACATCGATACTGATACCCAGTGGGCAACTTGGGATGGTATTTTACAGTACTACAAAAAGAACGAAGGCTATCTGCAAGGTCAGTTAGGTAACCCAGAAGGTGCGGATAAACCTAACAAAAAATACTATGACCCACGTGTATGGCTGCGTAAAGCACAAGAGTCAATGGTTGTTCGTTTAGAGCAAGCATTTAAAGAACTGAACTGTGTTGATGTACTGTAATTAACATTCGTTAAGTTTTTACTTTTAAAATCCCCCAGTGAGGTGACTTGCTGGGGGATTTTTTGATCATGTAGATACTGGTGCTTTACTTAATTGTGAAAGTAGTTTTAAAAACAGTGCTTCACTTTGTGTTAGCGGTTTACTAGCCTCGGTGATTGCACATATGCGGTTATGAAAGACAGGGGAGTCGCTCATTTCTATGAGTGAATGGCGGAAATTAATATGTGAGGCATAGTTTTCCGGTAAAATTCCCACATAGTGACCTGAAGCGATAAAGGTGGCTACGGCCTCAAGGCCAGCGGCTTCGGGGCCTCGGCTAAATTCACCCGATGCTAAAATACTTTCAGTGAATGGGTGTGGCCGATAAACCAATGCTAGATTATGTTTGTTGTTGGCCGTATTCGCAGAAACATAAAGCTTATGGTTTTCTATAAATAAGAATTGGTAATTAAAACGGCTATTTTCGTGATATTGCCCGCGAATACCGATTTGAATTGTTCTATCACTAAGCGCTTTATTTAATTGATTATGGTTGAGTATACTTAGCTCTAATTTAACATTAGGTGCCTCTTGGGTAAATTGAGCGATAGTGGCTGATAGATGGCAGAGTGGATCCGTTAATATATGTTCAATAACACCAATAACTAATGTTCCAGATAAAATCCCATGGCGTTCATCAACTTCAGTTTTGATATTATCTAATGCTTTCAAAGCGGTATTGGCTTTTTCGATAACAAATAAGCCTGACTCAGTTAGCTTAAAGCCAGAAGGACCCCTTTCACACAATTGGACCCCGAGTTTTTCTTCAATTTCACGGATATGGCGGCTTATTGACGCTTTTGACATATTTAGTTTTTTTTCTGCAATGGTAAAGCCACCAGCTTCTGCAACGGAAGTAAAAACACGTAATGATTTTAAGTCTTTTTCAGTTAATTTTTTATTATGCATATTTATACCTATTACGTGAAATCAATCACTAAATGCTAATCTATCTTATTTTTTATTGCGATACAAATAGCATAATTAATACTGCTTTATTTTAATTGTTAAAATTGTTTTTATTTATATAAAAGGTTTCATTTTATGAAACCATAGGATCAAAAATATCACTTTTATTCCTAGTGGATACGTATATCTTAAAGTTGTAGTTGTTAATAGATTATTACCAAAGTGGCGCCACAAAATAATAATTAATCCAAATATATATAAATACAAAAGGATTCTAATTTATGGTCACAGATGAATTGTTAACAATAAAATTAGATATGATTACATTTACAGCATTAGGGGCTTTGTTGTTAATCGCTAGCAATGTAATTATAAAGAAATTTCCATTTTTTATGAAATATTCAATTCCTAGTCCGGTTATCGGCGGGTTTATGTTTTCTATTGTAATGTGGATAGCTTATCAATTTAATATTGTAGAGCTTAATTTTGATAACACATTATATGATTTATCAATGTATATATTTTTCGTCACAATAGGTTTAATGACGGGTGTTAAATTATTAGTGAGTGGTGGAAAAATATTACTGATTTATATGGTGATTTGCTGGGGCTTGGCATTTATGCAAAACGGCGTCAGTATTGGTTTATCGTATGTTTTAGATATTGAGCCACTAGTTGCTATGATGGCAGGCCAAGCCTCGATGCAAGGTGGTCATGGTATGGCGGCATCTTTAGCACCGCTGATTGAGTCCTTTGGTCACAACCAAGCCCTGAATGTTGGGTTAGCGGCTTCGACCTTTGGTTTGATTGCAGGGTCAATTCTAGGTGGGCCTGTTGGGAACTGGTTAATCCAAAGAAATAAATTAAAGATTGAAACTGACCATGTTGATTTAGAAAATTTAGCGGAAAGTAACGATACTGAGGATAAAATTACAGCTCAACAATGTATTATTACAGGTGCAGTTATTTTAAGCGTACTCGCTATCGGAATGCCGACAGCAAAATGGATAAGCACAGTAACAGGGTTTACTATTCCTGGCCATATTTTTAGTTTGTTTATCGGCGTTATATTTCATTCAATTAATGAAAGAAAACCGATGATTAAAATATCTCGCAATACAGTTGTATTATTTTCCACTCTATCACTAGAAATGTTTTTAGTGATGGCAATGATGAAGCTAAAACTTTGGGAATTATATGAGTTAGCGTTACCTCTAACTATCATATTAATATCACAAGTCATTACAACAATATTAGTGGCTATATTTGTTGTTTACCGTGCATTAGGTAAAAACTATGATGCCGCTGTTATGTCAGCAGGTTTTATTGGGCATGGTTTAGGTGCAACACCAAATGGCTTAGTGGTAATGGATGCTATTTGTAATAAATACGGTTTATTCTCACGAAAGGTATTCATTATTATACCAATCGCTGGAACGGTATTAACAGATATTGTTGGTGTCCCTCTATTTGTATTCTTAGCTAACACATTTGGTGGCTAAGAAATAAAAAACAAAAGAAAGAAAACTAAATCTAAGAAGGAATAGTTTGTATGAAAAAATTAACGACACCCCCACATGTTGGCCATAAAACATTTTTATATTCAGAATTAGTGACTGAATTGACCAACATTGAAGCGGATATTGCCATACTAGGGATGCCATTTAGTTCAGCTTATAGTGCTCATGCATTTACCAACGATCAATCTCGTGCTCCACAATATTTACGTGATATGAGTGACCGAATTGTTAGGCATCCAGATCATTATGATTTTGATATTGATGGGCCACTACTACAAGGCCGGAAAGATATTAAATTTGTTGACTGTGGTGATGTTATTCCTGATTTATCAAAGCCTTTGGGGGAGCATCATCAGCGTGCAGCTGAGGCAATTCGACAGTTATTAAGAGCTAAAGCACTTCCTATTGTTTTAGGGGGCGACCATGGGATCACAACGCCTATTTTGCAGGGGTTTGATGAAGTAGGGCCGATTACACTTGTGCATATTGATGCACATTTAGATTGGCGTGAAGAGGTTAATGGGGTGGATACCGGCCTTTCAAGCCCGATCCGTCGCGCTTCTGAAATGAAGCATATAGGTGAAATTTTTCAAATTGGTTTACGTGCACAAGGTAGCGGACGCCCAGGGGATTACCAAGCAGCTAAAGACCATGGTGCGCATGTTATTCCGGCCTATGAACTACACGAGGTTGGCATGCAAGCCATTTTAGACCGCATTCCAGATAATTCGAACTATTATATTAGTATTGATGCGGATGGTATTGACCCGAGTATCATGCCTGGAGTTGATGGCCCGGCTCCTGGTGGGGTGACTTATTTGCAAGCTCGTAGCCTAATTCACGGTTTAGTGAAAAAAGGTCGCGTTGTTGGTATGGATATCGTTGAAATTACACCCGCAAAAGATATTCCCTCTAAGCTAACTGGGGTGACTGCAGGGCGTTTTGTTGTGAATTTAATTGGAGCATCCATTAGCGCAGGGTATTTTGATAAGAAATAACGCAGCCAATTAGCCAATTAATGTTGTGCTAACAATAAAGTGGGGGATTCATTTCCACTTTATTGTTAATTTGCGGGTGTCCCTTGATGAAACCTTAATTGCCATTGGTTTGCTGAATTTTTTAGCCAAATAGATGAGCGGTTAGTTAGCTTGGTTTTATCCCCATCTTGCTGTTCAAAACTGATATAAGTCATCAACACCGTATTATCACTCAATTGCGAACAGTGGAAATTTTCGGCGTAAATCGTTTTAGCTGTTTCATTAGCCAATGACGCTAGGGTATCGAGTTTATCGGTTGAAAAGCCAGAACGACCAAATTCAAAAAAATCCTCATGTAATATCTCGCGAAGAAAATCGCTATTCTGTCGGTTAGTACTGTTATGTAATTTTTTTTCTAATTCAATCAGTTTATTCATCACTCGCGTGCCCCCAATTGTTGTGCCAGTTTCTCAGCGAGTTGAGTCACTGTATCCGAAGTATTTGCTTGGAAATGCATCGCAATTTCCATTTCTTGAGCAGCAGGGAAACCTTCTTCTTCTGTTAAAATTCGATGTTGAGGAAGTTTTGCTCGTAAAGGTAATAAACTAATACCTAACCCGTCTGCGATAGCACTTTGAATACCTGCAAGGCTAGAACAAGTATAAGTTATGTGCCAAGGGCGTTGCTCATTGTCTAATAACTTAAACATGTCATTACGATAAAGGCCGTTTTCAGGAAAAACCACCAAAGGTACTGAATCATTATTGAAACGTTTATATTGGTTGCTCGTTAGCCAACACAAAGGCTCTGGCCAATGGTAATCACTTTTAAATTCACCTTTCTTCTGTTTCACAATAATTAAATCTAATTCACCATGTTGGTAGCGCTGATGGAGCTGGCGGCTTAGGCCACTCGTAACTTCTAGTCGCACATTGGGGTTAGCTTGCATAAATGCGGCCAGTGTCGGGGTGACTTGGCCAGAAGCGAGGTCTTCAGGAAAGCCGAGCCGAATAGTTTGAATGATGGCATTGCCAGTGATTTTCATAAAGAAGGTATCATTTAGCGCCAAAATATTTTTTGCATAGCTTAACAAAACTTCCCCAGTTTCGGTTAAGGTGAGTATGCGGTGCCCTCGGATAAATAAAGGCTGGCCGACTAAAGTTTCTAGTCGTTGGATCTGCTGACTCAATGTTGATTGCGTTGAATTTAAATGCTGTGAAGCTACGGTGAAATTCCCCGTCTCAGCGACAGTAACAAAGGTTTTCAACAAAACTAGATTGAGCAACGAATTCATTTTATAAATACCTATCATTTGGTTATTTAATTTTTAAATAGCATACTTTTTCAGTAGATTAAAGAGTCATAGGGGAGATTAATCATGAAAACATTCTTTTTACGTGCAAAATGGTTGGTTCACTTAGCTAGCATTCTTATGATTTCATTGATATTTATGGGGAAAGGCATGGCAAATTCACAAGCTAACTCTTTGGTATCATTGGCTGAACAAGGTAACTTACAAAGTGTTAAGTCCTTAGTTGAGCAGGGCGTGGACATTGAACAGCGAGATTCACGCCAACGTACTGCGTTGATGGCGGCAACCCATGAAAACCATCTTGAGGTTGCCCGTTTTTTGATTGAGCAAGGCGTGGACGTGAATGCACGGGATAATATGCAAGACTCCCCTTATTTGTACGCAGGGGCGCGTGGTTTGCAAGAGATACTTGTATTGACTCTGCAACATGGTGCTGATTTGAAAAGTACCAATCGCTACGGGGGAACTGCGTTGATCCCCGCAGCAGAGCGCGGCCATGTTGCCACGGTCAAAACCTTGATTGATGCGGGTGTTGATGTCAATCACGTTAATCGGTTGGGTTGGACTGCACTGATTGAAGCGATTATTTTGGGTGATGGTAGCGATAAGTACGCACAAATTGTCACTGAATTAATTAAAGGTGGCGCAGATGTCAACTTAGCGGATGGTTCGGGGATATCACCGTTGACGCTGGCGAAAAGTAAAGGTTACCGTAATTTAATCGAAATTCTTGAGCGTTCAGGAGCGAAATAATGTCGGATACGCAATTTTTACAACAAGCTATCAACTTAGCAATGGAGAACGTGCAAGCTGGCGGACGGCCTTTTGGTGCAATAGTTGTCCGTGATGGGCAAGTGGTTGCAAGTGGCGTTAACCAGATGCTTGAGCTCAATGACCCAACGGCCCATGCGGAGCTGATGGCATTGCGTCAAGCAGGGCAAAAATTAAGCCGTGTGAAATTGGATGACTGTGTGGTTTATGCAAGTGGGCAGCCTTGCCCGATGTGCTTGGCCGCGATGCGAATGGCGGGGATCTCTCGGGTCGTCTACGCCTATTCAAATGATGATGCCGCACCTTTTGGGCTCTCTACGGACGCCATAGCAAAAGCGCTGAGGGTCGCTCCTGAGAAGCAATCAGGTTTACGGTTTGAGCAATTAAAACCTAATGATGAAACGCGCAGTACCCTGTACCAACAGTGGTGGGAACGGCAATCTCAATGAGTAAAACAGCACCATCTTCGTTGTTATTGATATTGACCATTGTCTTAGTCGGGCTGAACTTACGACCCTTTATGACGGGACCTGGGCCTGTCATCGACAATATTATTCAAACGACAGGGATGAGTTATCAAAGTATTTCGCTTTTAACGCTGTTACCCATGTTATTGATGGGGGTTGGGGCATTGGTTGTACCTATGTTAAACCAACGTATAGGCGAACGTGCGGGTATCAGTACGGCAATGTTGTTACTGCTAGTCGGTTCACTCGCTCGTTACTTTGTTGCGGATGGTGCGGCTTTATTATTAACCGCTTTTTTATGTGGAGTGGGTGCGGCTTATATTCAGTCGGTCTTTCCTGGGCTCATTAAAGCGAATTTCCCCCAAAAAATGGCGATGATGACCGGGCTATATTCAGCCACATTGATGGCGGGAGGCGCTATCGGCGCACAGCTTACGCCTTTGGTTGAGGAAATGACAGGCCATTGGCAGAGTGCCTTAGCGTGGCTAGCTTTCCCTGCTTTGTTGGCGCTGTTGGCTATTTGGGCGAATGTACACACGGAGCGGGGCTCAAAAGCAGATCGGGTCTCAGTATTGGTGTTCTTACGCAAGCCGAGAGCATGGTTGTTGATGGCAGGCTTTGGGCTGATTAATGCAGGATATGGCACCGTGGTGACTTGGCTGGCACCTTTTTTCCAAGAGCAGGGAATGAGTGCTGCACAAAGTGGCTCATTTGTTGCCATATTAACGGTTTTTCAGGCGTTATCTGCGCTTATGATACCCGTATTTGCATCGCATAATATTGACCGTCGTTTTTGGTTGATTGTCACGCTCAGTTGCCAAGCTCTTGGTTTTTCTGGGTTGATGCTGTTTGCCAGCGATGCGCCACTTTTATGGGTTGCGTTATTAGGCATGGGGCTAGGTGGCTGCTTTGCATTAAGTATTATTACCGCTTTAGACCACCTACCTCACCCGGTTAGTGCAGGGGCATTGACTTCATTGATGCAGGCTGGGGGATTCATCATTGCAGCTTTTGGGCCACTATGTGCTGCGTGGATACAGCAATTGAGCCAGAGTTTTACATGGGTATGGGCAATGTATGTGGTCTTTGTATTAGTAACATTGATTCTTTATTTGCGTTTGAACCCTAAAAGCTACAGTCAAATCTTCAATTTAAACTGATTAATCTCCTCTTTATTTATTGCGAATGATAATTATTGTTATCTTAGCGTTTTTTTGTCACTATCACTGTTTATTTATTCGTCTAGGTAAGAGCCTTTATGCAGCAGCGCATCGAAGATAAATTCACTCAAGCGCATTCAGCCCGAGAAGAACACTCTGTTGGTGAGTTTATTCGGATCCGTCGCGGTGAGTTTCTGATTAACCGTGATTTAGGTATTGAAGAAGAGCAAGCCGCTGGGCTAAAAATTGTGGCTATCCATCAAGGTGCAATGGGCTGCCGTAGTAGTGCGGGACAAAATGTTGAAGTGAATTCGCCTTCTTTGATTTTATCGGGCAGCCAGAAAAATTATCTATTGAATAATCAATTTTATGGCCAACAGACCATGAAATATACCATGATAGATATTTCCCCTGAATGGTTGGATGCGCAGCAATTAAGTTTACCAGATACGTGTTATCACCCAAATTCCCCAAAACTATTACAGTTGGTTATTCCTCCCAATATATTAGCAATCACGCATCAACTATTTGCTTGCCCAACCCATTCATCATTACGCCAGCTATATTTAAGCGCTAAAGTGTCTGAAATTACGGCATTATGCTTACATCATTCGTTATCTAGTGCGAATTCGGCGGTTATGGGCACATTACGGCAGCGAGATATTGATAGTCTGCATATGGCAAAAACGATATTGATTCAGGAAATAGAATCTCCGCCCAGTTTAGATGAACTGGCTAAGCGGTTAGGGATCAATACCCGTAAACTTACACAAGGTTTCCGTCAATTATTCGGTAACAGTATTTATGGCTGGTTGCAGGAGTACCGTTTAGAAACGGCTTTTCAACTGCTGAGTATGAATGATGCAAATATCTCAACCGTAGCTTACCAAGTCGGTTATACCCCCGCTCATTTCTCCGTTGCATTTCGCAAGCGCTTTGGTATCTCCCCGAATCAACTCAAAAAATAACAATCGACGTGCCGGATAACGATAGACAAATTCCGGCAGTCGAAAGTAACCCATCACATTAATTGCTAAATTGATAACAATTATCATTTAACTTTTTTAGGGTGGGAAATGCTGTCCGTTTATAACATTAAGTCACGCGGAATATTCCGCTTAACACCTTGCGCCCTTTTGTGTGCAACAGTGAGTTGGTCTGTACAAGCAAACACAGAGTTAGTACAACCGAAACAGGATGTTATACAAGTGACAGCATCCTCAGAGGTTGATGATGACTATGTTGCACCCGGTGTAACAACGCTTGGGAAAATTGCCCTTAAGCCGCGAGAAGTGGCGCAATCTGTTAGCGTGATTGATAGAGAGCAAATTGAAAAACAAAACCTACAAACCCTTGATGATGTAATGCAACGTGCAACAGGGGTAACCAGCGCGCCTTATGTGAAGTTAACAACCGCTTATTATGTCCGTGGTTTCCAGATTGACTCATTTGAAATTGATGGCGTGCCCGCGTTACTAGGGAATATGGCGAGCTCACCTCAAGATATGGCGGTATACGAGCGGGTCGAAATTCTGCGGGGCTCGAACGGACTATTGCATGGTATGGGAAACCCAGCGGCAACTGTCAATATGGTGCGAAAACATGCACCAAAAGAAAACATGGCCAAGTTGAGTTTAAGTGCGGGAAGTTGGGATCGTTATCGCGGCGAAGTGGATGTTGGCGGGCTACTGAATGGATCTGGCTCTGTTCGTGGGCGATTTGTTATGGCGTGGGAAGATAAAGATTATTTTTATGATGTTTCTGATCAACAAACCCGTTTGATGTACGGTACGGTCGATATCGATATTACCCCTGACACCTTGCTGCGTATGGGCGCGCAATTCCAAACCATTGATTCTGTCACCAATATGGCAGGGGTGCCTTTTGGTAAAGATGGCAGTGATTTACATCTACCGCGTAAAACCTATTTAGATGTGGATTGGGATCGCTTCAAGTGGGATACATCCCGCTCATTTGCGGGTATTGAACATAAAATCAACGATGATTGGCAATATAAGCTTAACGCAGAATATCAACATGTGAATGCTCGATTACTGTATGCAGGCGCATGGGGAAATATCGACCCAGTTACGGGTGATGGTGCGATGCTGATGGGGGGCGCCTATAAATTTCGTAACGAACAAACCAGCTTAGATACCAGTTTAAACGGCAAAGTGGACGCGTGGGGGTTAACCCATGATGTGGTTGTCGGTGCAAGTTACTCACATGCCAGTGAAAAACAATATAGCGCAGATTTAGACCCCGCCTTAAATGTGCCTGTGAATGTGTATCGTTGGAACCCTCACAGCGTGCCAAAACCGAGTATTGGCGCTTATAGTTCAGCTGGGCCAACCAAAACAACGCAAAAAGGCTTATATGGGATGGGGCGCATCAAAGTGATCGAACCTGTCACGGTTATTGCAGGTGTACGCGATAGCTGGTGGGATGTCAAAACGCCAACAGCAAACTTCACGGAAAATGGCCGTCTTACCCCCTATGGTGGCGTAATTTGGGATTTTACCCCCCAATGGTCATGGTATAGCAGCTATTCAACGGTCTATCAGCCGCAAACAGGAAAAACGTGGAGCGGAAAAATGCTCAAGCCTGTTGAAGGGCAAACTCTTGAAACGGGTGTCAAAGGTGCGCTATTCAATGGCGGATTAAACTTATCCGGTGCTATTTACCAAATCGATATCAAAAATAATCCACAAATTGACCCTGCGCACCCAACGGGGGGCTTTAATAACTATTTCATTAGTGGTGGTAAAGTCCGTAGCCAAGGCTTTGAACTTGAAGGCATTGGTTATCTGACCCCATTTTGGGATGTCTCTGTGGGTTATACCTATACGGATACGAAATACCGTGATGACAGCCAGCGCGAAGGTGAGTCTTACAACACCTTAACTCCGCGACATATGCTGCGTGTCTGGTCTAACTATGACTTACCTTGGGATGAGCGCAAATGGAGTTTGGGCGGTGGCATGCAAGCCCAGAGTGCATACAGTACAAGTAACGGCAATGTGACTTTACGCCAAGGCGGTTATGCCATTTTCAATGCTCGTTTAGGTTATCAAATCGATGAAACATGGACGGCAGCGGTTAACGTGAATAACTTATTTGACCGTCGTTATTACTCAGGGTTGTTCTCTCCTCAATGGAATAACCGCTATGGTGACCCACGTAATGTGATGTTTACATTGAAGGCTGATTTCTAATGAAATTAGTGAGTTGCCTAGCAGTTATTGGCACCTTGTTCAGTGGGATCGTGCTATCGATGTTGATAGCACGTTTTTATCCATCAACAGATCCGCTCGAACGCTTATATGGTGCGATATTTCTGAGTGTTATCACCTCAATGGGGTTATTGGTTTATAACCTCAGTGCATCAAATTGGCGGCAAATATTAGTACGCAGCTATAGTTGGTGGCCATTGCCGCTATTTTTAATGATAGGTGGGTGGATATGAAGCATAAACAGCCTCTTTCCCTCACCCGTCGTTTAGACCAATTACATCGCAGTGCGGGGGCGCTATTTGGTGTTTTTCTATTTGTGATCTTTTTCACCGGGTGCTGGAGCTTAGGCAGTGATGCATTGAGGTTGTGGGGTAACAATGTGCCACTTTCAGGTAAGTTATTACCACTCGAACAGCTCCTTGCGTTGCAACCAAATGCAACCATGATCCAATTGCCAGAACAGCACAACCCAGTGATCACTTTTTGCCAAAGCATGGGGAAATGCGAACTCAGCTATAGCGCGATTAACGGTGAATTGGTTGTATTAGATAGCCCGACAATGTGGCTAGTGACATTACATAAAAACTTATTTATGGGTTTTCCTGGACGTATTTTTATCAGTTTATTTGGTTTTGCATTAGTTGTCTTATTAATCACAGGGCTAGTGATACAACGTCGCAGAATAGCCACAATGTTGCACTTGCCACGCACCACACACTTAAAAGTATTGCTTCACGATTTACATAGCTGGCTTGGCTTATGGTGTTATCCGTGGCTGGTTTTATTTGCGTTTACCGGCGCATTATCGGGGTTAGGTGCGCTCGGAACCGTCTCCCTTGGGGAAAGGGCGGCACCGGATAATCCACACATTATCATGAAAACCTTGATGGGGGAGTTTGAGCCACTAAAAACACCCGTTTCTGTGGCTGAAAGCTCGATTACTGCGGCAGTCAGCGCATTACAGCAAACGGTCCCTAGCTTTATACCTCAAACCTTGTTCAAACAAGGTGATACGTGGGTGATTGGCGGAGTGCGTGATGGGCAGTTATCCACTTCTAATTTCGAACAATATCAATTTGATAGTAAAAAACGCCAGTTAGTTGCAGTGCGAGATTCTGCACAGCAAGGCTTTTGGACACGTGCTTTTATTGCCATCCAACCCTTGCATTATGGGCAATATCAATGGCTGCCTAAAGTAAGTAATACATTGAGTTACCTGCATTTTATCGCAGGGTTGAGTGGGTTGATATTGGTTTCTGTTGGCCTCGCCATGTGGTGTTGGAAAAGAATGCATAGCCTAGCCGCAAGGTTCATCGTGGGCTGTTGCGGTGGGTTGCTGTTGTCCGCATGTGTGCTGCTAGCCGTAATGCCATGGTTCACTGCTTTGCTGCCAATACACTTTTTTATGGTTTGGGGGATAGCATGTATCGCGAGTTTACTCTGTAAAAATGCCCAGTTTAGCTTGATGGTATCCCTTTTTCTCTCTGCTATTTTGTTGCTACTCGCATTTATCGCCTCTTATTTGTTTGGCTCGTTGCCTTTTTCTCGTATCAATCTTGTTTTGCTATGTGGCGGAATAGGGCTGTTACTTATTTTATTCGGTTGTCGAAAATTGTCATGCACAGCAAAACGTGCACGGAGTGGGTATGAAAGATCTATTACAGAATAAACAGTTAGTAGTGACGTTGGGGCTACTTTATCTTGCACAAGGGATACCGATGGGGATCGCAATGGATGCGTTGCCTACTTTTTTACGCCATGATGGTGGGGAACTGAAAGCATTGGCTTTTTTGCCATTAGTCGGCTTGCCGTGGGTGGTAAAGTTTTTATGGGCTTCGTTTGTTGATAACCATTGGGGGAAACATTTAGGCCGTCGTAAAAGCTGGATTATTCCAATGCAAATCATTGTGACGGTAACGATGTTTGCGTTAAGTACCATCGGGCTGTCAGTTGCGAATGCTTTACCCTGCATTGTTTTGTTGTTTGTCGCTTCACTTGCCAGTGCCACCCAAGATATTGCAACAGATGGTATGGCTGCGGAGCAGGTCAGTGGCACAATGTTATCAAAGATTAATGCGGTGCAGATAGCTGGGGTGATGGCGGGCTTTTTTGTTGGTGGCGCAGGGTTGATGATCATGAGTGAAAGTTTAGGCCAGCACCTTGCCTTGGGGGTTTTAGCTTGTGTGCCATTACTCAGTTTAGTGTTTATTAGTCTCTGTCCATTAAAAGCACCATCAATCACACAGGAAATGAACGAGAAAGCGAGTCTATTAAAAACGGTTAAACGCCGTGGTGCTCCGCGTTTACTGTTATTAACTTTGCTTTCTGCGGTGACGGCTGTTTCCGGTTTTGGTTTAGCCAAATTATTCTTAAATGATGCAGGTTGGTCATTAGCGCAAATTGGTAAAATGGGCATGGCTGGTGGAATGGTCACATTAGTACTAGGTTGTGGCGGTGGGGCGTGGTTAATCGGTAAAATCGGTGTGTGGCGCGCTTTCTCATTTGGTCTGTTATTTGCTTTACTCTCTTCACTATTGTGGTTGCTACAATCTTTCAGTGGCGTGTCAATGAGCTTAGTTGCACTGTGTATTACATTTGGTTCATTATCTGCGGGGATCACCTCGGTCGCGATAATGACAGCAGGGATGCAATTTGCATCACGTTATCAGCAAGCGGGTACTGACATGACCGCGGTACAAAGCACACGGGACATTGGGGAGTTAGTCAGTTCAATGATGCTTGTTGGTTTAACGGCAGCGGTAGGCTATTCAGGTGGGTTTATATTAGGAGCATTAATTGCTTTTATAGCGTTGCTAGTGACATTTTCACATTACCGTTATGTGCAAAGATTAGAAGCAGAGCAAGTTTAATATAAATAGAGTAAGTGCTATTTTTTACGTTTCTTATTTTGTTTTTTGACTTCTTTATCCGCTTTCTTTTTAATGGAATTGAAGTAGATATCTAAATAATGTCGGTTGCTTAAAAATGAAATTAAGCAACTGGCAACAATCACTACCCAAACAAGTTGCAACTTAATTGAGTTTTCAATACTGAAAAGTAGTAGCAGTGGGATCATGACCATCATGCTTATGAAAATGGAGCACAATAACGCGCCAGCAATATAGAGCGAGTACTTTTTAAACCCGAATATATTGAGGATGGTAAGCACGACAAAAGTTAACAGTAGCGTACCAAATGTCGCAAACATAATGATAAGCCCTGCCTCTTGTTCAATGAGCCAATCCGTGAAACCAAACCAAGAGAAAGGGATACTTACCATGATGAACGCTCCTGTTGGCTAAATAGCAGGGGGATATTTTTAAAACCAAATAACCGGGCAAAAATAAGATTGGGGAAAACATGAATATCCGTATTGTAGAGTGTGACGGTTTGGTTGAAAAACTCACGTCGGTCTGCAATTTGGTCTTCAATATGTTTTACTTGGGTTTGTAATTCCATTAACACCGCTTTACTGATTAGTGTTGGATATTTTTCAGCGACAGCAATCAGTGGCTTTATTTTTGATGGGTACTGGTTTGCGGTATCGACTTTGGTTTCAATCGCGGTGCTCGATAAATAGCGCTGGCGGCTTGCCATTAATTCACTAAATAGCTGCTTTTCATGTGCCATCGCTTTATCTGCAACTTGGGTTAATACAGGAACTAATTCAACTTGCTTCTTTAATAACACATCAATATTCGCGAATGCCTTATGGCAATTATTATTCAAGAATACAATATTATTATAAATATTAATAAAATAGCGTATAAAAACATAGCCAATAACAGCGATAATGATGAAAAAAATAAGCTTTTCCATGTTAGTCATCACCAAATAATGCAATCTGGTCGAAATACATATTGAGCTGCCCATTTTTGTAATCCATCGGGGTAACCAAAATCACACCAATCAGAAAAAGTGCAATCATGGCGGTAATAGCTAAATTTCGACGCAATGGACCCGTTTTGTTCCAACGGACGACATAGTTAGAAGGTGAGACGCCTAATAACATATGAGGTGCCTTACGTATAATAACGGGCTCCCCTTTTTCATTGGCATCTGCAGTGCCAATTAATAAATAGCTACTGTTTGGTTCAAGTAAATATTCTTTGTAACGGCGATTACCGCTTTCAATATCCATATGCGGTTCTAAGCCAGGGTAAATAAAATAATCAGGGTCACATTCTACTTTAACAGAGCCCGTATCATCCGTTATGGTAAAGCTGTGCATGTTGTATTTGCTATTTTGTAAGGTATAACTCTTTTTACCATCTTTATCTTTTGATATGGAATATTCAAAATAAAAGGAGCCATAGCAGGATTTATTGCCTAGCTGGCTTTTTATAACTGTCCCGGCAGTAATTTTTCCTTCAATTTCCACAAGCCCCATCGCCATTGAGCGTATCTTTGAAGTGGCTAAGTTTTTCTGAAATTTTAAGAAGCGCTTGGTTGGTGTATTTTCAATCGCTTTAAATACGAAGGCTAAGACAAATGCGATAAAAAATACCCGCATGTCGATAAAGAACCCAGCAAATAGGCAAGTTGCTAGTAGCATTCCCACAAGGACTTTAAGAAACGCACTAAACTTTGATGAGCCTTCATTTTGTAAGCGTTGATAACGTTGATAGCCAGCTTTGCTAGCTCTGACGACATTGCGGGTAATAAAAAAGGTGATGACGAGTACAATGACGTAATAAATGATACTGCCATAGTCGCCTATAGAAGGAGAGAGTGAGTACCACATTCCACAAGCAACACTGATAAAAGGAATAATTCCCCAGTTTACTTTTTTATTCATCGAAAATTTATTATCAATAAATAAAATTAAAGCGCCAATGGCTGCACCAAGTAAAAAATACATATTCACGCATTGATACCTTTACGCTGACATTATTTAAACTGGACGCCGTGATATTTTTTTTCATCTTCAGAAATATCAAGTAATGGCAGTGCTGTAAAACGAAAGGCATTCGCAATCAGGCTATCTGGAAACATTTGTATTGCGGTATTGTATTCTGTTGTTGCATCATTAAAGCCTTCACGTCGCTGCGCGATTTTATTTTCAACCTCACTTAAGGCAATTTGTAACTGCGTGAATTGCTCACCAGAAATGAGAGTCGGGTAGTTTTCTGCAATGGCAACAAGACTGCTGAGTGCGCGGTTCATTTCATTTGATGCCGCAATTTTTTCATGCATATTTTGGGCATTAAAGTAGCGTTGGCGTGCATCACTTAATGAAGTAAATAATGTTTTTTCATGTTCCATCGCTTTTTCTGTGATGGTAACAAGTTGCGGGATTTGGTCTGCACGTTGTTTTAAAATAACATCAATATTGGCAAATTGATTGCTGACTTGATTACGAGCGTTGATCAGGCGGTTATAAATAGAGATCCCCCAGCCTACGGCCAATAATAGTAAAATAAATACAACGATAAGTGTGATAGTCATATTGATGCGTTTTAACCCGAGATAAGTGATTTGGGTTAAATGTATAAAAGCCATGCAGCTTATGCAATCAGAAAAGAATGAAATTGAGGTTAGAATAAAGAAAATCTGATCTTATTTTATAACAAAATCAGATTTTACTGTTTAAACAGTGCTTAAAGATTTATATCGACAAGAGAAAGGTTCTCATAGATATTTTGTTCAAGAAAATAATCTAGGTCACACTGCAGTACATTAGCAAATATACATAGTCGATGAATGGTAAAATTCTGAGTACCGCGTTCATAACGGGAAATTTGCTGTTGGCTTAGGCCTGATTTTTTGCCTAAAGTATGTGCGGTCCAGCCCATTTGTAAGCGGCGTTTACGAAGTTGTAGTCCTATATAGTTGTTTGAAATTTCAGTTTGATATATTCTCATAATACTGTCCTGATTAATACAACACTACTTGAGTGAAAATAAGGTTTATTTATGTTTTCTTATACGTTATTTTTCTCTAAGCTAATTGAACTCGATACTCGAATTTCTATGCTTTCGTTATCATAACTACCCAGTGCATAAAAAGATTTTTCTCCATTAAATAGAAATAACCCAATAATAAATACGCCCAATCCAATAATAAATATAATAAAGCTAAATAAATAAGATAGTTGCTTGTTAATATAAAGTAGGGATTGTTTTTCTAATGCGAAAGCGGCATCTGAGAATGATAGAAATAATATGACGATCCCCCAGTGTAATACAGAAAGTAAAAAAGGGTATTCAACATGATTATGTATAATAATAGGGGTTATTGATAGAATGATTGCCAATGGGTAACCATTTCCGTTAATTTTATATTTTATAAAAGATTGAAATACGACATAGATACCTCCGGTTAATAATAAAGATAAAAATATCAAATTAGTGAGTCCTCCAGTCATCAGCCAGAGTAATATTTCATTATGTGGATGAGGAACAATATACATTTTAGGGCTGAAAAAAGGAATTGCTGTTCTTTCATAACTATTTTCAAATAAAAAAGGCTGCTCCCATGCATCATAAGGATTCTCTAAGAATAAAGTAATAGAAAAACGCAGCATTTGTTTTAAATGGAATTGATTCATAATGTCAGTTGCAATGTATTGAGGGCATAGCCTTATTAGATAAATTCCAATAAAAATTGCTACAGCAATAATAAAATAACTAGAACTAACACGTAGAGGGTTTTTCTTGTAAAAAAGGCAAATAAAAATAAATGTACAAACAGTAAAACTTAGCCAAGCAATAACAGACTGCAGAACGACTAAAGTTAATGTGAAAAATAAAATACAAGTTCCTAGTAATACAACCCTGATTTTTTCATAGCGTTCAGATAACAACGAAAATTGTGATAATACAAGAGTCATTAGAGATAATAAGCATGCAGCCGCCATGTTAACTGATAATATATTAACTTGTTGTGATAATCCATTTGACCTCATGCCAGAGGCAAGATAAAAAATATCTGCTTCAAATGTATATTGATATGCAGTGATAAAGGTTTGAGCTACACTAATAGTGATATAACAGTAAATACAAAATGATTGTATTAACCATTTTTTTCTCACTTGTAACCCTGCAATATAGAGTAATACGCCAACAGTAATACCAGAACAATACCAAAAATCAATGCTATTATTTTCTCCCTGATGAGATATTAATCCCATCATTAGAATGGCTAAGGAAAAACAGTAGCAAATAGCAGGTAATGTAATGATTATTTTAATTTTTCGATAGAAAACAGTAAATGCAATAATAGATATTGTCAAGGAAATAGATAACCAACTAATAATGTTTTGTGGTAATGATTGTCTTAGGCTTCCTAGGCTATCGATATAAATAAGACTAGCAAGGTGCCAAACAATAAAGATACCAAAAAATAGTCCTCGGGATATTATTATCATAGTACACTTACCGCTGAATTAAATAAATGTGGCGATTAACCAAGCATTACCTTTGTAGTCTCCAGGTTCGGCGTCATAACCTGAAACTTTACTTTCAATCATAATGTTTTTTACTTTATCTATTGTTGTTTCAAATGTTTTTCCACTTTGATTATTTTGTTCATCATAAAGTGTAAGCTCAGAATAAATAGTGTTATTTCCTGATGTTAAAGGGAGTCGTTTTTGTGGATCACTGTCTGTGGCATAGTCTAAAGTTAATTTTACTTTAACTGGCTGCACTCTATCGCATGTATAGGTAACAGTACGAGTTTCTTTACTATTAAATTCATAAGCATCCAATGTTTTGTGATCAATATTTAAATTATCAATACTAGAACGGCAATTTGACGGATAATTGATAACCGACGTAGTGAGGTCTAATTTAACGGTGGCTTTATCAATAGGTACATAAATATCTGGTGTTCCATAGTCTTGGAATAATCGTGTATAACCTGCGATCATTGCGTTTGGAATAACGATTTTTCCATCAACAGGAATATCTTTGACATAAACTCTAACGGTAAAAGGAAAATGAACAGTAAAATATGATGTTGCTAATGGCCCCATTGCTTCATTAGAACATCCTCTCCCTGAAATATTTCGCCAGCCACTGGTTATTCCATTCTCAGAATAAAGAGTAAAAAATGTATTGTTGTTTATTTTATATGCGGTCAGCCCACCAATAGTAAAGCCTGCCTCTGGCATATAGGCAAAGACACGGTGGTAGGCGTAGCTCCAATGAAGACCAGCGGAATAATTACCTTGTAAGAAGTTCACAGTACAATATACAGAGCCATAAGGCTGAGATGTACTTTCATTAATAACAATACCGGAGCTATTTGCTGGAGCGATTAAAAAATATTTATTGTTATCACTTCCAATTGCTGGGGTGTTAGAAACAACGGAGTTGTTAGATACTAAGCTCATTTTATAACCACCACCACTTCCTGAATAGCGGGTCGCACTATAGGAATTTAAGCTAATTAAGAGTAGTAACAAAAGTAATGGTGAATATATTTTTATATTTTTCATAAAGACTTCCCAATATTACAGATAATCAACCATCACTGATAAAGCGGCACTAAATGGCCCTGCAGTGAGATTTTCAATAGCTTGATTAGTGACTAATTGTGATTGAATAACAACTTTCCCTGTATCACCACTTACGGATGGAGCAATCCTTTCCCATTTATTAAGGTTGAGCGCATTACTTTTATTTTCTTCTGAAAAACGAATACCCAATCCATTAATAGAGGTCGCAAGCACGGTTTCATTGTTTATTGTTAAAGTACTTCCTTCTCTAGGAGATAGGTAAACTTGTAAATTTTTTCGAAGTTCACATTGTTTAATGAGAATACCAAAGGACTGTTTTTCTTCAGTTAGTCTGTCTAGCGCCACCTCTCGAAAATTAATGACTAATTCTTTTTCGCCATTTTCTGCTGTAAGTACACATGGCGGTCTAACCAATTTAGCAGAAAGAGAAATTAGCACATCCGCTTGAGTACCTAAGGAAACTAATAAGCTAATTAAAGGGAATGAAAAACAAATGAATTTCATTTCAATTCTCCTTATTGATAATCAAGGTTAAAAGTAACAGTTGAGGAAAACCCCCCTGTTTTTAAACGAGTACTAAAGGGTTTTTGAGCATAAACACCAAATAAAAGTGTATTAATGGATCCTTTCCCTGATTCAGTAACTGTGCTGACATCAATTGTTGTATTAAGCTCGAGTTCTTTACCTCGACTATCAGTCAGAGCTAATAAAACATTAGATTCACCTGTGGTTTTTAAATAATTAATACCATTATGTGTTTCAATATTTTGGGTATTTAACGTTATTTTGATCGTTTTATTCAAAGCCATTGCAGAACAGTCCATGATATCCAATTTAAATGGCTGCATATCTGAACGTCCTAATGTTTCGATTGAAGAAAACCGTAGCCCAGAAAGATATATTTTTTTTTGTGTATCATCATCACTCAGTCGACAACCAAGCGGCACTAGCACACCCTCAAAGTAAACGGTTAGGCTATTGGCAAAGCTGGTATTCCACGTTAGGAATAAAAAGCTAAATAATAATGTTGAGTATCTAATCATAATTTATCTCCACACGTTGCATCTTATTACTAGCAGGAATAGAGAATAAAATGGTGTTATTGCGTTGTGGTTGTGTTAGCGCATATTGGTTATTGCCTAATTTCAGTGTAAACGGTACCCAAGCTTGCTTTTGTATTGGTTTGCTACAATGAGAAAAATGCATTTCTACGCTATAGGTTGCTGCAATTAAAGTACTTTCATTTAATTTTAATGAGATATTAGGTAGACAAGGAGCAGTAACAATACGCGCATTGACATATATTGAGCCTGTTGTCACAGGCACAGCAGATTCAGCAAAAATAGGTATAGCAAAAGCCCATAATGCTAGGTAATTCAATTTCATTGTTCTGCTCCTATCTATTTTTTACTCATTATTCCGTCACACTGCACTTTGAAGCTTGGCATTTGAAAGCAAGTGAAGGCTTTCCACCATAATCATTGATATATGTCAGGTAAGGTGTTGAATATTTGGATGATTTAATCAGTTGATTAGATTTCGGCGGTACCATAACCGCGTCAAAATCACTTTCTTCGGATTGTTTTTGGCTGTTCCCTAAACCAATTACAGTTAAATAAAATGGTGTTGGATTATTTAATGTATAACCCGATGATGTTGTTGTTAATGTTATATGTTTCGTCCAATCTGTTTTGCTTTGTGCAACAATGTTTTCAGGGCGATAAAATAGTTTTACACGGCTTTGTAATGCAATTTGCAACACACCCGCTTCTGATGATTTAGGCGGGATTTCACGCAGGTTGTAATAAAACAGGGATTCCCTGTCTTGCGGTAACTTTGCAATGTCAGGTGCGGTGCTTAGGCGAACTAGGCTAGTTGATTTGGGCTCCATGCGCTGAATCGGCGGAGTGGCAATAATAGGGCCTGTTTCCAATTTTTGTTCTAACGCATTTTCCAACCACGACTGGGCTAAATAAGGTAGCTCCGGGTTATCATTACGGATCGTAATATTAATAGACGACTGATTTCCATCGAAAATTATACGAGTGCGATCAAGTGTAACCGCGGCATTCGTAACAGAAATTACACTCATAGTCAGCGTGAATACGCTAGTAAGTAATAAAAAAGGGGAATTCAATTTCATCTTAGTTCTCTTATTAACGGCAAATAATAGTTGGGTAAATCTCCTGAGGATTAATCACGTCAGGCACATGGGCACTACACTGGTGTTTATTTCCCCAATAGAGGTTGAGTAAGTCTTTAGGTTGGATACCAACAATCCACGTAATACCTTGTTCACCAACAATTCCGAGTTCAATATTGTTGCTATTACGTACGCTAGCGCCAAAAGGTGGATAAGTGTCATTAGCCAACTTTAAGCGAGCAAACGTTTTTTCACCTTGAATAACGTTGAGGCGACGATATCCGATTGCCCCACGAGTCAAAGTCGCATCGGTGACAGTCTCCAATGCCTCAACATCTTTTGGTAATTTACTGGTATTAATTGATGCGCTGGTTTTCCGATAACTACTCACATTTGGCAATACAGCGAGTCCAAACTGATTAGTTTGATAAACGCCACCACTCAGAGGAACGTTAGCTGCTCCAGGTGTTTCTACAACGAGTCGAGTACCACCATAAGCGGCTTGGTGCATGGCAATACCTTCTTTAATTAAGGTAATTCCACCATTAATTGATCCCCCAACACTGTGATATTCGTTCGGGACATAACTTGCGTTTCCTGAAATTGAGGCATAAGGAAGATTTTGGTTTAAATAACCACTAAAGCTGGTTTGGTCATCTTGATGACTTCCTGTTTGATAACCGACATTTAAGTTATAATTGCGCTGCTCACTATATCCGCTATAGCCGATATTATGTGTTGAGCTGTGTTGGCCATTTTGGTTTCGGGTATAACCTTCAGAAAAGCTGACGCTACTCCCTTGACTTAAAGGAATAGTGAAATATAAGCTGAGCGCATCATCTTGATATCCCGCTCTTTTTGAACGAGTTGCAGACGCTGTCAGGTTAATATTTTTGAGCCCAATAGTCGCCCAATTTAAAAGAGTACTTAGGTATAAGCTGTATTGTTCTTCTGTTTCACTATTCCAATAAGTATTATATTGATAGTTTCCACCCAATGAGAAATCATCAAAATATTTATTAATATTAACTTGATAGCTTTCTTTTTGAGCTTGACTTTCATTACCTGTACGTCGTTCATCCAACGTTTGTTGCAAAGAGCGATAGGTTTCATCAGAGAAACGATACCCTGCGAATGTAATGTCGGTTCTGGCTTCATCAAATGATTTTGAATAACTAAGTCGATAACTTCGGCCAGTTAATGTTTTATCAAGTAATTGAGCATGTGACTGAGTCGCATCGAACGAAAGGCTACCGAATGAAAATAGGTCACGGCCAAAGCCAGCTGAAAATGCCTGATAATTTTTTGATAAAACGGATCCCCCATAGATAGACCAAAGGTTATTTAACCCGTAAGAGAGTTCTCCCGACGCAGTTAAATCACCTTCGAGCTGGCGGCCATTAAAACGTGGTTTACCCGCTGCAAATTTATAGCGGATTTGCCCTGGTCTCGTTAAATAGGGTAATGCTGCAGTGGTAATGCTAAATTGTTGCTCTTCACCATTTTCTTCTCGCACCGTCACATCTAATGTTCCACGAATGGAACTATCTAGTGTCTGGATACGAAAGGGGCCAGCAGGTACGGTTGTTTCTAAAACTATACGGTTATGGCTTTTGACAATGACTGTGGCATTAGTTTGAGCAATACCAATAATCTCTGGGGCATAACCCGTTAATTTAGGGGGCATCATATTTTCATCGGTTTCAAGAGATACCCCGGTGTACTGCCAAGAATCAAAAATAGCAGAATAAAAGTAGTTCTCACCTAACGTTAAAATAGACGCAATAGATTTTATTGAGCGATATGCAAATAATCGGCTAAATGTGGCATCACTATATTGGTTTTCGAAACTTCCTGTCGATTTTCGGTAGTTTGCTTGGTAATCACCGCGTAAACGCCATGCACCGAAATTAAGCCCTGTTGTTCCGTTAGCAGAAAGGTATGATTCTCGTGAACCTGAATCTCGACGCGTTAAAGAACCTGTTAGGTTGTAATCTAATAAAAATCCATTTACACCTTCTTCCCAACGTGAAGGAGGAACCCAACTTGGATCAGTATATTCTAAATAGCTTTGTGGAATTAAAATAGATAGCGTTAATGTCGATAAATCTACATTTAATGAAGCACCTTCAAGCGGAGATAAATCAAGGCATTTATCCTCATCACGATATTTAATTAATTTAATTGCGTCTGGAGTAAGCCCTAAACGATCAAGAATATTAAAAGGAACACAAACGGTATCGAATAAATTACTGTTTTGGGATTGTGGCGCTATCACAGTGATATCTTGCGCACTACCCATACTCTCATTATTGACTTTGAGGGTTAAATGATAAATACCAGGCATAATAAATCCAGCCTGAGAAAATTGGCTAAAGTCAATATTTTGAGTGTCTTCCGTATCTAACATATCGGTATTAAATTCGACAGCATAGGCTAACGAAGAGATTGAAGATACAAAAGAAGTCACAATGATGTAAGAGTAAATATTAAATTTAACCATGATTTTTTCATCAAATTAATTATGAGTTTATTTACTAGTCGTAAGTAACGTTGAATTTAATTGTGGTAAAGTAATCACCAGGTGTAATTTCGTTATTACTTGCACCCAATTCTGTTTCATATTTTAAAAAGCTCTCTTTACTTTTTTTATCAAAATAAATGTAGTTATTAGAAATGGAATAGAGCTTATTTGGGATTAATAAATTATTGTTAATATCGTATATATATAGAACAACCCCAGGCTTCGGGCCTGATAGTTTTATTGCATTAGAATACGTATCTTGTGGTGCAAAAAAACGAATTTTAATACCTTTATGATTA
Organism: Providencia sp. PROV201; assembly: GCF_028479545.1. Classification (NCBI taxonomy): domain Bacteria; kingdom Pseudomonadati; phylum Pseudomonadota; class Gammaproteobacteria; order Enterobacterales; family Morganellaceae; genus Providencia; species Providencia sp. PROV201. The sequence goes on along the minus strand of NZ_JAMPNW010000015.1, from coordinate 23,125 downwards.
CTGCTGTCATACTCACTAATACAGTTATTTAATTTTATATAGAAAGGTTTTCGCATTAACTTTTCATCTTCTATATTATTTATACTATAATTAGAAATATAATCGTAATTTATATATTGATATTGACTATCAGTTTCAATTGAACAAGGTGCCGCAACGATATAACCCTGCATTACTGTTTCGCCTCGAAGACCATCTTGAATATGTCCAAGGTTAGAGCTAGTCGCATTAGAGTTAATCGAGTTAAATAATAAGGCAATCCATAGATAAGTATTTTTTTTCATAATGAGCCTTTTATGGGGAGAGAATTCTCTCCCCTAAAAAAATTACTCGTATGTGATTTTAAAATCAGCAATAGAACTAAATTCACCTTCGGTAACGGGTGTTGTGCCATCAACACGTTTAGCTAATGCAGTAAATTCTAAAACGTTTTCACCTTGTTTATTACGAATTTGATTCATAACAGATTTGGCTTCATCAAATTTGAAATCTTTGATTTGAATACCGATGTTTGAAGCTGTACCAGTAGTACCTAAGAATTCTTTATTAGTACCGACATAGTTTTTACCACCAAAGGTAATTTTAATATCTTTAACAGCAATCCACTTACCTTCAGTGTCTTTGCTAAATTCATCAAAGTTACATTCTTTTAATTTAATTGCGATATCTTTTTCTGCTGCATTACCCGCTTCTAAAGATGCACGAGAAAGTTGACCGAATGGAACTTCTTGTTTTGTACTTTCTGATTCAATATTACATGGCGCATTAACAACTTGGCCGCTGAAATGTAATTCACCACTATTACCACTAGCAAAGATAGAGGTTGAAATGGCTGAAGTAGCGAATAAAACAGCAATAGAAAGTTTATTTAATTTCATATCTTACATCCTTAAAAATAAGTAAATATTTGATCCCTAGTGAGCCTTTATATAAGTACTGGCATAGGAATAAAGTTCAGTATCCATCAATGGATTTTCAAATGTCCTAATCACAGAACGCTTAACATAATCGTTTTTAGCGTGGGTCATTTCGACGGAGGAAACTTTATCCCTCCTAGGTGTAAAATGGAATGAAATTCTTTTATTTTAATTAAATTAAAAATTATAATTTGTTTGTTGGCTTTTTTTAATGCTTATTAATATTTTTATGCTAATTTGATGGTCTGTAAAATGTTTAATGCTTGTTCCTTTAAGATGTTTTAAGGTTGAAGGTGTTTAGAAATAAAAAAAATGCATCAAAATATCAATATTTGATGCATTTTTTATGGTTTTTTTTAAATTTACAGAGTGCAAATAAAAAGTGGAGAGAAATTTTCTTCAAAAATATAACTTGTATCGGTTAATTTTTTTATTTTTAAAAAATAAAGTTGATTCATTTCAGGGACTCCCCGAATATTGATTTTCTCTTGAGCTTGATCACCTGGGTCTATAAATATATTGTCAACACGTAAAAAAAAATGGTCGCCTAAGTATTCATGTTTCATCAGAAATTTTCGTGAAATAGTATAGTTTTTACCATTGTCATTAATGCTTCCATTCATAATGAATGTGTGCTGATCAGGTTTGTTTTCATTAGGTATAACACTTAGCAAGTAAAATCCTTTTAAGGTGGAACGATGGTCAGAGATATTTATTTTTAAGGTTGTCTGACAATTGGGAATAACAGGGGTATTAATTATGTGATGAACATATAAGCTAATAAAAACCAGAATTGTAGAGATAATGGACAAAGAAAACACTCTTGCGGATAATTTATTTGACATAAAAATTCTCACAACTCACAGTTGCGCTCTCTTTCGGTACCGTTGGGCAATAGGACAAAAATAGGAAATTGTCATATAAATTTTTATCATTCGCGACGATACCAACATTATAATAAAAAACAGTTGCTGGCTTTTTACAATCAAGGTTTAATTTCGTGAGTTCATTTTGAATTGTCGCAAAGCTGATGGTTGTTGTATCGGGTTTATGGTAACTATTAATGTAGCGGATACTGCATTGATCAATACGACCAACTTCAGGATATTCTGTTCGGCTTGCAAAGAAATAACTTTTAAATAGGTATAATAAGCAAAAAATAATGATAGCTATAAGTGAAATTTCAACATACCGGTTATTCAGCATGTAATTTTTTTTATTTTCGCTTGCTTGGGGGGAAACTACTTCAGGTACCTTTGATGAAGAGCCTAGTTCAACCCCAGTAGTGAGCAATTCTTTGTCATTATTATCCTTTATTTCCTCACGCCCATTTTCAATTTTCAGGTCAGCAGAAAATTTAATCCCAACTTTAGGAATAGTTGTAATAATTTCACCATCAGAAAAAGAAGACAGGTGACGACGTAGTACAGATACACTGCTATTAAGGTTATTATCAGAGACGACTTGGTTATGTTCCTCCCAAACCCTACGTAATATTGTTTCTCGGTCAACGATGTCATGATTATTTTGCACTAAGACTAGCAACAAACGGTTTAAAGTTGTTGTTAGTTTTAAGGCGTTATTAATATCGTCGGTATATAACAGCCCCTGATGACTATCATAAGTAATATGATCATTAATCAAATAGTTCATTTTAAAATTTTTTATTTATCGTTAAAATATTTGTATTATTTTAGTGTATACCTGTTATTTATAATATGTCAATTAAGCATAATTCGAGTTAAATTAAAATTTGTTTTAAATCAATTGGTTGTGTTTTTGTTTACACTTGTTATGTTTAAAATTCGGTTTTTTGATGTTATTTCTATAATCGTTCAAAACTAGCTAGTTACTTAGAAAATAAGAAGAAAGGAAACATTAATCTGTCAGTATTAAAAAATTTTAATGTTAAACGAAGTATTAAGATGTGGTTTTATCTAAGAAAAAGTATGGATAAAAAAATAGCCTCTTAAAGTCGAGGCTATTTAATCGATATCTGTGAGTCATTAAGCGGTTGGCTCAAGGATTTGGTGCATAATAGGGTGGAATCTACGTTTGAAATAGACTAAGCCATGCCCTTCATCACGGACAATGATTTGTTTCATTTCAACCATATAGACAGAGTGCGTACCCATGTCCTGCACTTGAGTGATTTCGCCTTCAAGGTTGGCAAGGGCATTTTTTAGTAAAGGTTGCTGTAAAATACCGTTATCCCACACATTCCAGCTAAAACGTTCTTCCATCGTGGAACCTTTCATTCCAGCAAAATGGCACGCTAACTCTTCTTGGTCATGACTCAGCACGTTCACGCACAGGCGGCCATTCTTTTGAAATACCGCATTCATAGCGCTATTGCGGTTAACACAGACCATCAAAGTGGGTGGCGTATCTGTAACTGAACAGACTGCGGTGGCTGTAATTCCACAGCGACCCTCAGTCCCATCCGTGGTGACGATATTGACTGCTGCACCAAGACTTGCCATCGCATCTCTGAAACGCAGGCGATGTTCATTTTCTAAAGACATTTTGACCTCCTGCTGCCGATTATTTCAGCAGCGAATCTAACTGATTAATATCATTGTTGTTATGCAGGTGTGGACGTTTCCATCCGTGTTGATCGTAGTCTGATAAACAGCGATCAACCATATCTGTCATGGCTTTCATATTGCCAGAACCGTATGCATGACGCAGACATTGCAGACGAATTTCATCTTGGCTTCCTGCGTAGTTAATTTCATACAGTTCGTGGCGGCCACCAAATTCACTACCGATTGCATCCCACATGAGTTTAAGGATCTTAATACGTTCAACGTGATCCATACCATTAGAGCCGCGAACATATTTAGCTAAATACTTATCAATTTCTGGATTATTCATATCACGAACGCTTGATGGTAGGTAAATCAGGCCACTTGTCACGTTACTTTCAATGATATTCTTGATTTTGGTGTAAGCCATTGGTGCCATAACACGGTAAGTTTGGATGGCTTGAGTATCTGGTAGATAAGCACCGCCTTCCCATGCTTGCGCTTCAGAGGTCATTGCATCGGTTAATGACCAGAACAGATTACGCCATGCGACCACTTCACCGAGATCGGCTTGTACACCACGGAAATCAATAACACCTGTACATTCTAAACTTTTTTGTAACAATCCGGTAATGAAGTCTAATTTAACCGCTAAGCGGACACAAGCTTGTAATGGGAATAAACGCGCAAACCCACCTTGTACGGCCCAATTACGAGCGCGGTCAAAGTCACGGTAGATCAGGACGTTTTCCCATGGAATTAACACATGATCCATCACCAAGATGGCATCATTTTCATCGAAACGGCTTGAAAGCGGGTAATCAAATGGTGCGCCTGTTGCGCCAGCCACTAATTCATAAGATGCACGTGAGATTAATTTCACACCGTCGGCATCCATTGGTGCAACAAACATCAGTGCAAAATCTGGGTTATCACCCATCACTTGTGCAGAACCAAAACCGATAAAGTTATAGTGTGTTAATGCGGAGTTGGTCGCAACGACTTTTGCACCACTGACGATAATACCCGCATCCGTTTCTTTTTCGAGTTTGATATAAACATCTTTGACTTCATCAGCTGGCTTATGGCGGTCGATTGGCGGGTTAACAATCGCATGGTTAAAGTAAAGGCCGCTCTCTTGAATGCGTTTATACCAGTGACGCGCGTTGTCTGCAAATTGACCATAGTATTCTGGGTTAGCACCTAAACAGCTGGCGAATGCCGCCTTATAGTCTGGAGTGCGTCCCATCCATCCGTAGCTCTGGCGTGACCAATCTGCGATAGCGTCACGTTGTTGGCGCAGTTCATCGGCACTTTTAGCGAAGCGGAAGAATTTGTGAGTGTATCCACCGTTGCCTGTGTCGGTGTTCCAGCAAAGTTGGTCATGAGTCGTTTTATCATGAAGCGCATCATATAATTGTCCTATAGAAGCGGCTGAATTACGAAAAGCAGGGTGAGTGGTGACGTCTTTTACGCGCTCGCCATAAATATAGATTTCGCGGCCATCTTGTAAGCTTTTTAAATATTCTTGGCCATTAAAAGGGCGTTTAGCATCGGAACGAAAATCTTCTGGTTTCATGTCTACCTCGTTATCTCACAATGAGGGCTTGCATTGATAGGGCACAAAGGCTGCAAGCTAAATATGTTAATTTTATGTTTGTTTTGTGTTTCTTAATTGAATCGCTTTACGAGGGAGTTTTAAAGAGACATTCTAAAGGTTTACTGGTACTTTTCGTTGAAAGTTGTTTTTTGTGAAAGAAATGTGATCATCTCGATGTTTTGATATTAACGTAATGCTTTTGTTGTATCGTAATCTATTGATTATCATTTAATAATTAACTTATTTTTATATTAATGTTAATTATTATTCTAGTATATTATTGTTCTTTTTTTAATCTCCTTGTTCACTTTTAGTTAAGCGTTATCGGCATTTTTACAAAGTTAAAACAAAATTTATAAAACATCAAAATGTTTTTAAAATGTAAAATAATTTGAAGGTGTAATAGTTTGTAGAGATAAGGGAGAAGATGGTTTGATATGCAGATAGAGAAGCTTAATGATTTTTACCTAAAAAATAAGGATAAAATCACTAAGCCTCTCTTTAATGAATGTTTTGTTCTCTCCATAGGCTAGGAGAGCATCCTACTAACCGGTTAAAAAAACGCGCAAAATAGGCGGGGTCTTTGAAACCGAGCTGGTAGGCAATCTCAGAAACGGGGCTATCGGAAAATAACAACATTCGTTTAGCTTCACGCAATATTCTGTCAAAAATTAACCTTTTCGGTGGCCGGTTAGCGAACCGCCGGCACATATCCTTAAGGCGTGATTCTGTGACATCAAGTTTCTTGGCATATTCAGGCACTGCAAGGTGTTCATGATAATGCAAGTCAATGAGCTGATTAAACCGCTGGAATAGACGATGTTCGCCTCTAACCCCTGTTGTTGGGTGTTCATCAAGTGGAATCGAGCGCAGCAGAAACGTAAATAATGCTTGGGCTAAAGAAGCGAGGGCTTGGTCTTTACCTATATAGTTATTAGCCGATTCACGCGCCATCAATGCCCAGTAATGGTTAAAGGTATCGATATCATCAGGTTTATCAGCAACAGATAAACATATAGCCGGAATATCCACTAAATCAGGATTTGCTGGGTATAACGACCCCAGTAATGGCGTAATTAAATCCTGTCGTACGGTGAGTACGTGGCCGTCAGTGTCTTCTTGAGTGAAAAATGCATGCGCAACCGAAGGGGGCGTAAGAATAAATAATGGGGCTTGAACGGAATAGCGGGACTCATCGAGCTGCAAAGTAATATGGCCCGTAACCAAATAGTGCAACTGGAAGAAACCGTCATGGCGATGCGCTTGCATATCGCGACCAAAGAAGGCAGCCATGTTGCCAAAGGTTTGGTAGTGGACGTCGTCAGTGCCTTGGGTTTCGTCGTAGTCTGTACTGATGTCAATATTCGTAATTAAAGTTGAGTTACCCTTCATTCTTCGGCTCGCAGCGTTGTTGGCCTCACAAGCCAACCCTAGTCACATATTTCAGTATGCTCCTAGGGATTAGCTTGCTTGCCGCTTAGCTGCAACTCGAATTGCTCTTCATTCTTTGGCCCGCAGCGTTGTTGGCTTCACACGCTAACCCTAGTCACATACTCGTGTATGCTCCTAGGGATTAGCTTGCTTGCCGCCTAGCTGCAAGCCAAATTATTTTGAGCAATATCCATGGTTATTGAGTTACAGCACTCTAATTTATTAAACCTTACATTTTTAAGGTGTTGCCCTTGGTCTTGAGTTTTTCATTGGAATAACCATGACTAACAGCGCACCGACCACCAGCAGGCCTGCCACAAAATAGAGGCCGGAGTTAAAGCTACCGGTTTGGTCTTTTAACCAACCAATCAACAGTGGGCTGACGGCAGAACCTATATTACCCGTTGCGTTAATAACAGCAATACCGATGGCGCGAGCACGTAAACTGATTGATTGGTCTGGGGTTGTCCAGAACACGGCCATCGCAGTAAATGAACCTGTTGATGCCATGATAATACCAATTAATTGGATGACGGGATGGCTCGTCATCGCAGCGAGGATCCAGCCCGCTGCCGCAAATAAGTAGGGAAGTGCAGTGTGCATTTTCCGTTCTTGTAATCTATCAGAGCGACGACTCCAATAGATCATCCCTAGAATAGTACAAAACTGTGGGATAGCGGTTAATAGCCCAATCATGGCATTACTACTGCCTTCATTGAAGCTTTGCATGATCTGTGGTGTCCAAATATTAATCGCACTTAACGTATTGGTTAAGCAAAAATAAGCGACGGTATACATTAAGATCACAGGGGTAAAAATTTCTTTCCATAAACTTTTGTTCTGTAATGCGGTATGGCTTTTTGACCCCTGTGGCTGGACAAGCTCTAGTTGGTCTTGGTCCATCATTTCTTGTAATGTATCTTTGTCTTCTTGGGTCAACCATTTTGCTTTCTTTGGTGAATCATCAAGGTAGAACCAAACCAACACACCGAGGATCACCGATGGGAAACCTTCTAACAGGAACAGCCATTGCCAGCCTTTTAGGTTTAAAATGCCATCCATGCCTAAAATATAGCCCGATGCCAGGGAACCGAATGCCATGGTGACTGGCATCGCAATCATAAATAAGGCATTAGCACGAGCGCGGAAATAGGCCGGGAACCAGTAAGTCAGATAAACTAAAATCCCAGGTAAGAAGCCCGCCTCAGCGATACCCACTAACATCCGTAGGACGTATAAGCTCGTAGGCCCTGTGGCAAACATGGTGGCTGTAGAAGCGATACCCCAAAGCACCATGATGGTGGCTATCCAGCGGCGAGCCCCAACAATCCCCAACATGATGTTACTTGGAATACCAAAAATCACGTAAGTGGCATAGAACAAGGTAGCCGCTAGGCCAAACATGGTGGACGTTAGGCCGATGTCTTTCCCCATGGTTAAGCCCGCAAAGCCAATATTAATACGGTCTAAGAAGGAAAAAACAAATAGCACAAATAAAAATACAATCAGACGTTTAAATAATTTATTAATCACCCGCTGCTGCGGTTCGGTTAAATTTTTATGTTGTTCAGCAGGGTTAGTGCTTGCAAGTTGTTGATTACTCATATTGTAGGGCCCTCAATTCTTTCTTTTGCAGATTATTATAGGTACAAGGGACGAGTAGGCAGCCATGGTGCTGTCTGCCCAATGTTGCGATATTGATTTCTTATTTATCTAATTAAGTTATTTGTCTGTAGGGTTAAAATTAACTTATTTAGAGATAGTTTAATTAATAAACGCTTGGTGTACTTGAAGTCACCTCAGAGACGGTTTTACCAAATTTTGCTGCTAGCGCTTCTGCGGTACGAGCCAGTAGCGTGGTATCAACCCCGACGGCAACAAATAGTGCGCCGAGTTTCAGATAATGTTCAGCAACATCTGGGGCTGCCATCAAAATACCGGGTGCCAAGCCGGCTTCACGAATTTGTACAATCGCTTTTTCTATCGCGGCTTTGACTTCAGGGTGGTTAGGGTTCCCTGAAAAGCCCATATCCGCACTAAGATCCGCAGGGCCGATAAATACACCATCGACGCCTTCAACCTTTAAGATCTCAGGAAGATTATTCATGGCTTCTCGGGTTTCAACCTGCACTATCACGCACATTTCATCATTGGCACGGGTTAAATAATTAGGTACTCGGTTCCAACGAGAAGCACGAGCTAAAGCACTGCCGACACCACGGATCCCGGCTGGCGGGTAACGCGTTGCACGTACTGCTTGTTTGGCTTGCTCTGCATTTTGTACCATCGGTAGCAAAAGGGTTTGTGCACCAATATCCAGTAATTGCTTAATGATCACCGGATCATTCCACGGTGGGCGTACCACGGGCTGTGACGGATAAGGGGCGATAGCTTGTAATTGAGATAATGTCGTTTGCACATTATTTGGTGCATGTTCACCATCAATTAATAACCAGTCAAAGCCTGCACCAGCAAGTAATTCAGCACTATATGGGCTGCATAAGCCAAGCCATAAACCAATTTGCGGCTGCCCACTTTTTAGCGCTTTTTTAAATTTATTTTCTAAAATATCCATACCATTTTCCTTACACGAAGCGGCAGCTAATTGAACCCATATTGCCGTAATCAACGTGGAACACATCACCTTTACGAGCAGGAACAGGGCGTGTAAATGAGCCACCTAAGATAATTTGGCCTGGCTCAAGTTGTACATTATGCGGTGCTAATTTATTTGCTAACCATGCTACGCCATTCGCTGGGTGATTGAGCACAGCAGCGGCTACGCCCGATTCTTCAATGACGCCATTACGATAGAGTAGGGCGCTAATCCAACGCATATCCAAATCGCGAGGTTTAATTGGGCGACCACCTAAGATTACCGCGCCATTTGCTGCGTTATCTGAAATGGTATCGAACACTTTACGTGGGCGATTGGTTTCAGGGTCAACGTTGTGGCAACGCGCATCGATCAATTCAAGGGCTGGGATCACATAGTCAGTTGCGTTATAGACATCAAAGATGGTGCAGTTTGGCCCACTTAATGGCTTTGCGAGTACGAAGGCTAATTCAACTTCAATACGTGGCACAATAAAGCGGTCTGTTGGAATATCACAGCCATCATCAAAAAACATATCGTCAAGAAGCGCACCGTAATCAGGTTCATCAATTTGTGAACTTGCCTGCATGGCTTTGGATGTTAGCCCAATTTTATGGCCTTTTAGCACACGTCCTTCAGCAATTTTCACGCCAACCCACTCTTTTTGGATAGCGTAAGCATCGTCGATCGTCATTTCTGGGTGATCGAGTGAGATCTGACGGATTTGCTCACGTGATTTTTCAGCCTGATTTAGGCGTTGCGCGATTTGCGAGATTACATCTTTTTGTAACATGCTGTTAATACTCCTATTCACCTATTCTATTTCGAGAGCAGCGCTGCACTAAAGCGCTTTGCTGCCACTCGAACTATTCAAGGTGTAAATTGAATGCGTACCCAGCGGTACTCAATTTAACTAATTAGAAAGACCACCAAAGCAGAGGTATTTCACTTCCAAGTAATCTTCGATTCCGTAGCGTGAACCTTCACGCCCCAGACCAGACTGCTTAATGCCACCAAATGGGGCCACTTCATTTGAGATAATGCCTTCGTTAATACCGACCATGCCGCTTTCTAGAGCTTCTGCGACGCGGTAGATACGACCGATATCTTTTGAATAGAAATAGGATGCCAAGCCAAATTCAGTGTCATTGGCAAGATCAATTGCTTCTTGCTCATCACGGAATTTAAATAATGGCGCGAGTGGGCCGAATGTTTCTTCTTTGGCCACTTTCATAGCCTCAGTGACGCCAGTGATAACGGTCGGTTCAAAGAACAAGCCGCCTAAGTGCGCAGGTTTACCACCTGCAATCACTTTTGCACCATGGGATACAGCATCAGCAATATGTTCAGTGACTTTATCCACTGCAGCTTGGTTAATCAGAGGGCCTTGCTGGGAGTCTGCTTGTGTGGCAGGGCCGATTTTCAGTTCATTCACGGCTTTTGCTAAACGAGCCGCAAATTCATCGTAAACGCCTTCTTGGACTAAGATACGGTTAGCACACACACAGGTTTGCCCACTATTGCGGAATTTAGCCGTTAACGCACCTTGTACAGCGGCATCTAAATCGGCATCATCAAACACGATAAATGGCGCGTTACCACCGAGTTCCAGAGACATCTTTTTCACTGTATTGGCGCACTGTTCCATCAGCAACTTACCGACTCGAGTTGAACCCGTAAAGGTGAGTTTGCGTACCACAGGGCTGGAGGTCATTACGCCACCAATGGCCTGTGCATCTGTACCCGGAACGATATTGAACACACCCGCAGGAATACCCGCTTCTTCTCCTAACACTGCTAATGCTAATGCGGATAATGGTGTCTCTGCTGCGGGTTTTAACACCATGGTACAGCCGGCAGCAAGGGCTGGGCCGACTTTGCGCGTGATCATGGCATTTGGAAAGTTCCATGGCGTGATAGCCGCAACCACACCGACAGGTTGTTTAATGGTGACAAGGCGACGTCCCGGCAGAGGTGATGGGATGGTTTCCCCATATATACGTTTACCTTCTTCAGCAAACCACTCAATAAAGCTGGCACCGTAGGCAATTTCGCCCATCGATTCAGTGATCGACTTACCTTGTTCAGCACTGAGTAACTCAGCCAATTCTTTTTGGTTGTCCATCATTAAACGGAACCACTTGTTTAAAATTTGGCTGCGCTCTTTGGCGGTTTTAGCACGCCATGCTGGGAGCGCTTTTTCTGCGGCCTCAATAGCTTGTTGAGTTTCTAACGCACCAACGTTGCTGACGTTAGCGATAACCTCGTTATTTGCTGGGTTAGTGACCTCAAACACACTTTTATTTTGGGCATCAACCCATTGGCCGTTGATATAAGCTTGTTGGCGAAATAATGTAGAATTGGTATTTATGCTCATTTTTCGTTGTTCTCCGAAGACACTGATTGGACTTGTGGACGGATATTTTTAGCTGATAGCTGTTGGCTAGCAAAACTTAACCCGGCACAAAGCGCCATAACAAGTGCCATAGCGAATGGGGATTCATCTTGTAATACAGAAACTGCAACGCTGGCGATAGCCGCTAAGGCAAACTGAATAGAAATCGCAAGTGCACTGGCACTTCCTGCAATTTTCCCGCGATGTTGCAGTAATAGTGACAAACTGTTGGTGCCGATAGCATTGACCATCGATAAGAACAGCACGACTAGAATAACAATTATGGGCAAACTTTGTTGGTAAAATATGAGTAACAGCAGACCAAATGCCAATTGAAACCCACTTTGCATAGTCAGTATGCGCGTTAAACTATAGGTTTTTAGCAGTTTAACGTTCAACAACAGCATGACGATCATCCCCAAGATGTTACAACCGAACAGCAAACCATAATGTTGTTCAGAAACACCGAAATAATTGATATACACAAACGGTGAACCACTGATAAAGGCAAACATACCGGCAAAAGAGAATGCCATGGTGCCAATAATACTCAGTGCTTCTCGGTCTGTGAGCACCTGCGCATAATTCTTGAAGGCGACACAAAGGATATTTTCAGAACCACGCTGGTGGGTTAGCGTTTCAGGGAGCAAGAAAAAAATCGCACACACCGAAGCTAAGCCAATCAACGCTAATAAGTAAAAAATCACTTGCCACTGAAAATGAACAAGTAAAAAACCACCTAAAAGTGGTGCCAGTAGCGGGGCTATCATGGTCACAAGTGTCATTAATGACAGTACTTTAGGTAGTTCATGGGCAGGATAAACATCCCTTGCAATTGCCCTAGCCATAACAATGGCAGCACCACTCCCAAATGCTTGCAATGCTCTAAAAATAATTAAGGTATTTGCATCAGTGGCTTGAGCGCATAGCAGGCTTGCCACCGTAAAGATGACTAGGCCACTTAGCAGCATTTTACGACGGCCGAGTAAATCGCTTAATGGCCCGTAAAATAGCATTCCCACACAGAAACCGGCAAAAAAAGCGCCAAGGGTGTACTGCATTTGCCCTTGAGTGGCGTGTAATGCAGTTCCCATTTGAGGAAGGGCAGGAAGGTACATATCGATAGACAATGGACCGAATGCCACTAATGACCCTAGTAATGGGATCAAGTAGTGCGGTATGTGTTTATCGAAATTTTTAACCATCTTGCCCTCTCAATAAAACGTTAAATAAAGATTTAAACTATTAACCTTTAAACTATTAACCTTTAAACAAGGCATGAACATTGTTTTGCTTATAATTTAATACGGGATCAAGCTCTTCCATGGTAAAAGACAGCGCCAGATAGCGTTTTGCCATTAAATCGGCAAAGTGGGCTTTGATCAGGTCGAAGATCATCTCCCCCGTTTTTTGCCTATCTTCAAGAGAGCGTCCGGCACCAATTTTTAGCGTCATATGCACAAATGCATAATCGTGTTTGCCATCAGCCATTTGCCAAGTATCTAGCCAAATAGCACGGCTACGAATACCGCCTAATGGAAAAATACCAGTAGCAGCAAGGGATTCATTCACTTGTGCAAACAGCTCTGGAAGTTTCGCTTCTTCACGGATATTCTCTGTACATTCTGCATAAAAATGAGGCATAACAGTTCCTTATGCGTTGGCAGCTTGTTTATCAGTGATATAGTTTGGAAGTGGGAACACGGCATTAATTTGCCCTGTGCCTGAGCTGGCAAACAAGTCAGTTAAAACTTCCACTTTCTCAGCGTATTTATCCCAACCTAACATGCCTAACAACATCACTGTGTCGTGCATATGGCCTTCGCCATAGCAGTAGTCGGCATATTCAGGTAGCATTTTGCAGAACTCTTCAAAGCGGCCTTCACGCCAAAGTTTGACGACGCGTTTATCCATCTGCTCATCAAATTCACGTGTGTAGCTATTCATACCGTCTTCGGCTTTTTGGTCATCAATAAAGCGGTGTGATAATGAACCACTCGCTAATACAGCGACTGTGCCATCGTATTTTTCAATCGCAGTCAGTACGGCTTCGCCTAATTTGCGGCTGTCTTCAAAACTGTGAGACGTACAGAATGCTGAAATTGAGATAACTTTAAAGTGACGGTCGCTATTCATATAGCGCATAGGGACTAACGTGGCGTATTCGAGGGTTAAGCTTGGAATTTCATGGGCTTGAGCACGAACGCCTAATTTACGTGCTTCTTCACCAATCATTTGGCCTAATACGGAGTTCCCATCATATTCATATTCCATATCACGAATAAAATGTGGGAGTTCATTACTGGTGTAAATACCTTTGAAGTGGTCAGCACAATTAATGTGATAAGCACTATTAACTAACCAGTGTGTATCAAAAACAATAATGGTATCAACGCCTAATTCACGGCAACGACGACTGATTTCTTTGTGTCCATCGATAGCGGCTTGGCGACATCCATGGTTTTTACCTGGTAGTTCTGATAGGTACATGGATGGGACGTGTGTTATTTTTGCAGCGAGTGCCAACTTACCCATATTTATATCCTTACCCGTCATTCTTCAAGCTGTAGCGTTGTTGACTGCTCGCGCTAACCCTAGTCACATACTCATGTATGCTCCTAGGGATTAGCTTGTTTGTCGCCTAGCTACAACTCGAATTATTTAGGGTAAGACAGCGAGTTTACCTAAGTTGTAGCTCTTCTAACGACTTGAAGTGACTTGGTTTATCAGTTTTAACGATGCTGAGTATCAATATAATTCAGCGGAAAGTGCTGGAATATAAGGTTTCCAGCACAGAGTGTTGTAAAGCTTACACACCCCAACGAGGGATGTTGTGGTCTCCGTAGGAGATACACACGTTTTTCATTTCTGCAAACACTTCGAAGCTGTATTCACCACCTTCACGGCCAACACCCGAAGCTTTCACGCCACCGAATGGTTGACGTAGGTCACGCACGTTTTGGGTGTTAACAAACACCATTCCTGCTTCGATACTGCGAGAAAGGCGTAAGACCTTGCTGACATCTTGCGTCCAAATATACGAAGCAAGACCGTATTCAATATCATTTGCCATGCGTAAACCGTCTTCTTCAGATTTAAACGGAATTAAACAAGCTACAGGCCCAAAGATCTCTTCTTGGGCGACACGCATACGGTTATCGACATCAGCCAGTACTGTAGGGCGTAAGAAATTACCACCTTTCAGGTGATCAGGTAGATCGGTCGGTTTGTCTGGCCCACCCGCTAACAAGGTTGCGCCTTCTTCCATACCTAAGCGAATGTAACCCGAAACTTTGTTCCAGTGCTGTTGGCTGATCAATGCACCCACTTGGGTTTTTGGATCGTTCGGGTCACCGACGATCAAGCGGTTTGCACGTTCCGCAAAGCGTTTAACAAACTCAGGGTAAATGCTTTCTTGAATGAAAATACGTGAGCCCGCAGTACAGCGTTCGCCATTAATGGAGAAAATAGTGAACAGAGCGGCATCGAGTGCACGTTCAATGTCCGCATCTTCAAAGACTAATACAGGTGATTTACCCCCTAATTCCATGGAGTATTTTTTCAAGCCTGCATTTTGCATAATGGTGCGGCCAGTGGCCGTGCCCCCAGTAAAGGAAACCGCACGGACATCATGGTGTTTGACTAAAGCATCCCCAGCAGTGCTACCATAGCCTTGAACCACGTTCAAAACGCCCGCAGGAATACCCGCTTCCAGCGCCAGTTCACCAAGGCGGTTCGCTGATAATGGAGATAATTCAGACATTTTCAGAACCGCAGTATTACCCAGTGCTAAACAAGGGGCGGTTTTCCATGTGGCGGTCATAAATGGCACGTTCCATGGTGAAATCAGCGCACAGACACCCACAGGTTGAACCAAGGTGTAGTTCATCATCTTGTCATCAACAGGGTATGTACGGCCGTTCATTTGCTGGCAAATCTCGGCGAAGAATTCAAAGTTATGTGAAGCACGTGGGATCAACACGTTTTTAGTTTGGTGAATAGGCAAACCGGTGTCTTTGGTTTCCATTTCTGCAATTTGCGGGACATTTTCGTCGATCAATTCACCAAGGCGACGCATTAAGCGAGCACGCTCTTTCATTGGGGTATTGGCCCACTTTGGAAATGCGTCCTTTGCTGCGGCAACAGCTTGGTTGATTTCGTCTTGTCCACCCGCTGCGACTTCAGCTAATACTTCGCCAGTTGCAGGGTTGGTGGTTTCAAAATAGTCTTTGCTAGCAACGTTTTTACCGTTGATCCAATGATTAATCTTAGTCATTACACACGTTCCTCATACTCTTTTTCGCTGATAATGGTGTTGACCAATCTGCCAACGCCTTCAACTTCAACAATGACTTCGTCACCCGGTACGACATCAGACAACCCTTTTGGTGTCCCTGTCGCAATCATGTCTCCCGGTTGCAGTGTCATAAAGTCACTGAGGTAAGCAATTAAAAATGGAATATCAAAAATGAGATCGGCAGTGGTGCCTTTTTGACGTAATTCACCATTAACATAGGTGTATAAAGCCAAATTATGGGGATCTTTAACGGCGTCTTTATCGATAATCCAAGGGCCAATCGGTGTTAAGGTATCGCGGCTCTTAACTCGTAAATTTGGGCGATAATAGTTCTCTAAATAGTCACGGATCGCATAGTCATTACACACGGTGTAGCCTGCGACATAATCCATGGCATCTTCTCTTGAGACCTTATGAGCCGTTTTTCCAATCACCACCACTAATTCAGACTCATAATGCATATATTCAACATTATCAGGGCGAACAGAAACTTGGCGGTGACCCGTTAAGCTGCTTTCCGCTTTTAAGAAAATCAGCGGTTCTTCAGGTGGCTTAAATTCTAACTCTGCGGCGTGGTCGGCATAGTTCAAACCAAGGGCAAATAACGTCCCTTGAGCAGGAGGCAGCCATGTAACATCAGGAGAATCACCCGCGATCACATCCCCATTAGGTAATGTAATGGCTTCGTTATCACCAACAGTGACGGAATATTCAGTGCCTTTAAAAAGGATTTTGGCGCGTTTTATTATCGTAGACATTATTTTCCTCCTGCTGCCACAACGGTATTTTTCAGGCTAGGAAAGCCTTCCGCTTGGATAACCACTTCATCACCGGGTTTGATGGTGACACGTTGCTGTGGTGTGCCGAGTAGGATCACATCCCCTTGCTTTAAGGTGGCAAAGTCACTTAATGCAGCCACTAACTCGCTAGCATCGCGGATCAGATCTTTTGTTGACCAGCGATCCGCTTCTTTGCCATTCACTAGAGTGATGATATCAACAGGAGTACTCAGTGAAGTTGCTACCATTTCACCGATTGGGCAGAAAGTATCACGGCATTTGGCTTTAATCGCAGGACGATAAAATGTGTCTTCTGGCAAGCTCACTTCATTTGCCAATGCAAACCCAGCAATAAATTGATGTGCATCTTCTTTGCTGACTTTACGTGCATTTTTGCCGATTACCAAAGCAAGCGTAGCGCCACTTTGCACTTCTTCACCTGCGGGATGCAAAATTTGCTCGCCTGAATTGATACGCGTATTACGCGGCTTAATAAACCACACTGGGGTTTTCGGCGGGGTTTTATAAGGGGCTTGCTGGAATGCCTCGAGCCAATGGCTAAGCTGGCTTTGATGATTGAGGGCAACGGCAAATACAGTGCCTTTCATTGACAACTCCTTAATGAAAAGAATTCAACTTTCGAGTAATTATTAACATATTAATAAAGTATATTTTTTAAATTAGCAATAGGTTTATGGAAATGTTAATTTTAATTGTGATCTCATTAACACAATTAAGTTATCTTTCTGTAAGATGCTGTTATAAAAGAATTTATTATTTTTTCAATTTTTTTTGATTTACAAAAAATTAACTTTAAAGTTGGATTTTAAATTATTTACTCATTAATATTTTAGGGTTTTTCTTTGAGATTGTTATTTGGGCGTGCTACTCTTAATTAAGGCAAATTGGTGATGTGGAAATTCATGGTGATAACCAAAGGTTTCACTAAAGCATTGGGCCAATAAAGCAATGTGGCAGCCGCCATAAAATACCTAAATTGGGCTAAATAACGTTAATTAAGTGGTGAGTTTTAAGCTTATGCATGAATCATTGACAATTGCATTATTGCAGGCAAGAGAAACCGCAATGGGTTTTTTCCGGCCGATATTAAAGTCGTATAATTTGACTGAACAGCAATGGCGTATCATTCGCGTTTTAGCTGATAAGCGTTCAATTGATTTTCATGAATTATCAGTCCAAACCTGTATTCTGCGCCCAAGTTTAACGGGGATCTTAACCCGTATGGAGCGCGAAGGTTTAATTTTCCGCTTAAAACCGTTGAATGATCAGCGAAAATTATATGTCTCTTTGACACCTGCGGGGCAAGAGTTGTATGACAAAGCACGGCAGGAAGTGGAAGAAGGTTATCAAAAAATCGAGCAGGCTTTTTCGCCAGAGAAAATGCAGCAATTGACCGCACTGTTGGATGAGTTAATCGCTTTAGAGAGCCCAGATTATAGTAATATCGCTGCTGATAAGAGAAAGAGCGCCTAAATTTTCGTCATATTTCGAGCTCTAGTTGTGTTGGCTTCTTTCGGCTATTTGGGTCACATACTTGTGTATGCTCCCCAAACTATCCTCAATTGCTGCCTTGCTAGAGTTCGAGCTATTTAGAAATTTAATTATTGGTCATATTTCGGTTATTTGGGTCACATACTGATGTATGCTCCCCAAACTATCCTCAATTGCCGCCTTGCTAGAGTTCGAGCTATTTAGAAATTTAATTATTGGTCATATTTCGGTTATTTGGATTACATACGACTGTATGCTCATCTGGCTATCTTCAATTGCCACCTTCCTACAATTCGAATTATTTTAAATATAGTTATTACTTAAATAATTCACTTTTCCGTTTAGATTCACTGAAGTTGAACTTCACTTATATTTATTGGTTGAGTAGTCAATCCCTCACTGTCATATCTTATTTGTAATTGTGAAATTATTTATAGGTTGCTTGTGACAAATTCTTCAGAAAAATCATTCCCAATAAAATCAAATGATTGATTTTCAGTGCATAGAGCCAATGATTGTTATCAATTGCAGTTTTGTCGAATTAATAAACTTAAAAAATACAAAAAAACACATTAAAAATGAAAGTATTAATTTTTAGTCATGGTGGATTTTTTTTATCTAAAAACAGTTAATGAGAATAAGTTACATTACGGTAAATTTACTGTTCGTAACGAAAATTTAGATAACATGACAAAATATCAAATTATGTGGCGTTTATTATACTTATCGTTGTTTATGATTTCGCCCTATGGCTACACAGAAAATCAACTACTCCCCTCTGCACAGGAAAGTGTTCAATTTGAACAGAAACAACGGTTAGAGTCAGAGTTAATCCAACGTAATCGATTGGAAAAACAAAGCACTATTTCCATTGAAGATGCATTGCCATCTCCTTCCCAAAATGAAATATGTTTCCTTATCAGTGAGATCCAATTTGTCGGTGCCACACAGCTTACGACTAAAACTCAAACTCAGTTAACCTCATCTTATTTAAAACGCTGCCTCACACTGAGTGAAATACAAAAGCTCACCAAGCATGTAACTAATTACTATATGGAACAGGGGTTTATTACCTCTCAAGCCATCATTCCTGAGCAAGATTTATCCTCACATCAATTGTTATTACAAGTGATTGAAGGGCATGTTGAAACTATCGAGATTGAAAATTCCCCTGAGCGTTTAGTTCATCAAATATTTCCTTATCAACAAGGCAAAATATTAAATCTACGGCATATTGAACAAGGGTTGGAGCAACTCAACCGGTTATCGTCCGCTGAGTACACTATCGATATCCAACCAGGAAGCCAAAATGGCTACTCTCGGGTTATTATTCATCAACAAGGGAAAAAATGGCCTATCACGAGCCAGTTGAATCTCGATAACTCGGGTATGGAGGCAACGGGAAAACAGCTGCTTACCGGCGGTTTAACGGTAGATTCCCCATTAGGGTTTGGTGAGCAGTGGTCAGTCTCGGGCAATACCGATATGGATGGAAGTGTATCCCACCATAACCGTTATATCGTTGCGAATGTGAATGTCCCTTATGGTTATTGGTCATACCGTTACCAATTTTACCGTAACAGTACGTTACAACCGTTTTATGCATCGGGGCAGCAATATCGTTATGAAGGCAAAAATACCAATCAGCAGCTTGATATCAGCCGCTTAATTTATCGCGATGGGAAGCAACGGCTTACACTGCAAAGTAGCTTAAAACATAAAAATGCCAACACCCAGTTAGCTTCCCAAACCTTGAGTATCAGCAGCCCAACTTTAACCTCACTTTCGTTTACCCCACAATACAGCACCACGCTTGGACAAGGTTACTTCACGTTTAACCCTGCCGCTGAATGGGGAATATCCGCCTTTGGCGCCTCACCGGATACCCTCGCGAAAGATTCACCGCGCAGCCATTACCGCAAATTCAGTCTAAGCAGCAGTTATCAGTATTTTTTCTCTAATGGTTTGACCTATTTAACCTCATTTTACGGCCAATATTCGCCCGATAATTTATACGGTATTGAACGCATCAGTATTGGAGGCCAGTACTCTGTCCGTGGCTACCACGAGCAGTCTTTAAGTGGTAACCGAGGCGGATATTGGCGTAATGAAATTAATAAAGACATCGCCAATACGGCAATTGGGCAACTGCGTTTTATCGGGGCTTTAGATTACGGGTTTATTGCCTCAGATAAATACCACGTTGAACATGACACCCTAGCGGGGGGAGCCGTTGGTCTCTCTTTTACCGGCAATAGCCTAATTTATTCTCAGTTTCTACTCAGTAAACCTTTGCATTATCCCTCACAACTTAAACCAGACAATTGGTCGGCTTATTGGTCGGTCTCATTTTCTCTGTAGCTTTACGTTTTTAAAGGATTATTTATGCTAAATGAACAATTACCTTCTCGCTCAAAGCGGATATTAAGTTACACCATTATTTTCTTAACCGCAGTCTACCCCTTACATCCCGCTTGGGGAGCCGCCATGACGGCAGCAGATAAAAACACCCAAATCAGCCAACAAAATAATGTCCCGATTATTAATATCGCCACACCGAATGGGGCGGGAATATCCCACAATAAATTTCAACAATTTAATGTTGATAAACAAGGTGCGGTACTCAACAACGCCACCACTAATGTGAATTCCCAAATTGCAGGGCAAATCAAAGCCAATGCGAATTTAAAGGGAAATGCCGCTAATCTGATTATCAACGAAGTTACCGGCAGTAGCCGCTCAGAATTACAAGGTAAGTTGGAAGTAGCAGGCAAAGGGGCGAATATCTTAATTGCTAACCCGAATGGGATTACCTGCAATGGCTGTAGCTTTGTGAATACCCCAGCGATTACCTTGACCACGGGAAAACCCATTCTGGATAACAAGGGGGCATTGTCTGCGGTTGAGGTGAAAAAAGGCAGTGTGGTTATTGGCGCCAATGGCCTGAATGCCGAAGCACAAACCTATGCCGATATTATCAGCCGCGCCACCGAACTAAATGGGCAAATCAAAACCAAAAACTTGACCTTGATGCAAGGCACCAACCGTGTCGATTTTCAAAAAGGCACCGTAACACCGATTGCGGGTGAAGGGGCAAAACCCAGTATTTCGGTAGATACCAAAGCACTGGGTGGGATGTATGCCAATCAAGTGAAATTGGTGAGTACTGAATCAGGGGTGGGGATTAACCTCAGCAATGTGCAAGCCAACCAACATGACCTGACGTTAACCGTCGATGGAAAAATTACTCTTGCGGGTAATATCCAAGGGAAAAAAGACATTAATGTCAGCACCAAAAACCTGCAAATTAACGCCAATGCCAACGTGAATGCCGCCAAAGACATCACATTAGCCACCAACACCCTCACCAATAACGGGAAAGTTATCGCTGGTAAGGACATGCGAGTCTTTGCTGATAACGTCAGTAACACAGGAAATAGCGCACTTATTCAGGCACAAGATAATCTGTGGATACAAAAAAATGCCAAGGGGGATTTGAGTACGCTGATTGAGAATAAGTCAGGGACGATAAAGACCAATGCGGGGGACTTGGTTGTTCGGACAAAAAAACTGACAAATACGGCGAATGCATCTCCAATAGAAATTTCCAATATCAATGCGACTACCAGTGATAAAAATGGCACTTATGTATCTTCTTTTTTTGGTACTAGGCAAGGAGTTGTATCAATTATTTCACTCTACCCTCGATTAGAAAATTTTCCCTATAAAAAATGGTTTGGGGAGATGGATTTGATCAGCAATGACAGCATTAATGTTGAAAGAAAACAGTATTTGAATCTGGGAAATATTGGGACTATCGCATCAGGAAAGAATGCCTATATTAATGCAAATGATTTAGTTAGTGATTTTGGAAAAATTGCAGCAAAAAACAATGTGATATTGACAGGACAAAATGCATCAATATCCTCTTTTAACTCAGGCAAGTTAGATCTTTGGTATAAATATGATACATCTAATGTAGATTTAGGAAAATTTGCAGATGAAAGTGATGATGATGGAACTTATGATATTTTTTATGTTGGTGAGCCGGTAGACTTTAAATTAATCGATAAACTTTATTCTTGGGCTCCCGAAGCCTTAAATTATAAAACGGTATCTGCTGGAAATAATGTTGTTCTTGATTTTAAAAACGACATTAATCTTGAAAGTAAACTTCCTAATACTGAAAAACCCATAGCAAAAATAGTACAAGTAGGTAATCCATCTTTTGCCATTACTGCAAAAAACATTGTCTTAAATTCCAATAATATAAATATTTCTACCAACTTACAGTCTGAAAATGATCTGTCTATTATCGCTGGTCAAAATATCAATATTCATGATGCACAGCTGATTGCAAAACAATCACAGAGCCTAATTGCCAACAACGACCTTAATCTCAAACAAGTCAATTTAACGGCTAAAGACAGTACCTTGATTGCGAAAAATGGCGATCTTCAATATAGCTTAAATCCTGTCTCTGCGTTTAAGGATAATGTCTTATCTCCTCCGGTTATCAACGCCGCAAACTCGTTACATATCCAAGCGGGTAAAAATATCACTTTTGATAATGCGCAGTTAGCCAAAACGAATAAACTTACCCTTAGTGCTAATGACAATATTTTTATTCGTCGTGATGAATCTAATTTAATGAAACTCGCGGCTTCAGAGCCTGTCGCCAATATCAATGCGTTACTCACAAAAACAGGAAATTGGGCAAGTTCAGGGGAAATAAACCTCACCGCTGGTAAAAATATTGAAGCGCATGGCATTGCCTTCAACAGTGGAAAATCACTGACGTTCAATGCAGGCGAAGATATTTTGTTAGACTCAAAAGCGATTAAAGATGTCGATAATGTATTCAAGACCAATCGCTACCCAGAGCTACGCTCACAACTCATCGCGGATGGTAATATTACGTTAAATGCAGCCCGTGATATTGACTTGCAGTCGGCTAACCTTCAGTCCAAAGACAAAATTATTGCACTTTCTGGCCGTGATCTTAAATTAACCGCTACCGCTTACTCTGCCATTCCCAACCCCAACGAAGATAACCAAGATGTACGTTAT